>CAYRXG010000071.1:0-4837 GCA_964428285.1 uncultured Clavibacter sp. | reverse complement strand
AAAGTTTGCCAAGCTCTCTTCTCGGGTAGCATGCCGGCGTGAACATTGGCGTTCCTAAGGAAATCAAAAATAACGAATTTCGAGTTGCTATAACTCCAGCAGGAGTAAAAGAGTTTGTAAATAACGGGCACTCAGTCTTTATCGAGACCAGTGCTGGAACTGGTTCTGCAATCTCCGATTCAGATTATCAGGCAGTCGGCGCAACAATTCTCAAAAGTGCAGATGAGGTTTGGCAGAAAGCCGACCTGATTCTTAAGGTTAAGGAACCTATCGCTGCAGAATATTCGCGAATGCGCAAAGACCAAGTCCTCTTTACCTATCTTCATTTAGCTGCTTCTAAGGAGTGTACTGATGCACTTATCTCAAGTGGCATAACTGCAATTGCTTATGAAACGGTCGAAGTAAATGGAACCTTGCCATTGCTTGCACCAATGAGCGAAGTTGCCGGACGTATGGCGGCTCAAGTTGGGGCAACCGCATTACAACGCAGCAATGGTGGACGTGGAGTACTCCTTGGCGGAGTGCCAGGAGTTCGACCTGGAAAAGTTCTAGTCATCGGAGGTGGCACCGCAGGACTTGCCGCCGCAACAATCGCACACGGCATGCGCGCTGATGTAACAGTCGTGGATACCAATCAGAAACGTTTAAGTGAAATAGATCAATTATTTAGCGGCACAGTTAAGACGTTGATGTCGAGTTCACATGCTGTCGAACAAGAGGCATTAAATTCCGACCTTGTCATTGGCGCAGTCCTGGTCCATGGAGCAAAAGCTCCGAAATTGATCTCTAACGAATTAGTCAAGCGGATGAAATCTGGCTCAGTCTTAGTTGATATCGCAATCGATCAAGGTGGCTGTTTCGAAGATTCACGTCCGACCACGCATGCGGAACCAACATTCAAAGTTCATGATTCAATTTTCTATTGCGTTGCAAATATGCCAGGCGCAGTCCCATTTACCTCAACCTATGCGCTCTCTAATGCAACTCTGAAATATGCATTGGCACTTGCAAACCATGGTTGGCAAGAGGCATTACGTAGAGATGCATCGCTTGCCCTTGGATTAAATGTTCATCAAGGTCAGATTTATTATGAAGCGGTCGGCCAAGCGCACTCTCTTCCAACGAAAAAGTGGACTTTTTAACAACTCTTTTCTAGAGTCAGCACAGGTCACGAGTTCCAGATTTCAGCCCCGGCTTACTGGACGGCAACCCTCCACCGCGGTGGGGTGCTCCGGGTGATGACCTGGTCGATAAATATCGACAAGCGCGGGCCTTTAGCGGTCCAGCGTATTTGGACTATAGAAAGGTCAGTAATGAAAAAACTTCGTTTAATTCCATTCTTACTTGCAGCTCTCTTGCTTGCATCCTGCTCCTCTAGCGATGATGGTTCTGCTGCTGGTGGGAGTACAGATTGCACGGCCGATGCACTACAAACTGTAGAAGCTGGCGTTCTAACAATTGCAACTGGTGAACCTGCGTACTATCCCTGGGTAATTGATGATAAGCCAGAGTCAGGTGAGGGCTTTGAAGCTGCAGTTGCATATGCTGTTGCGGCCGAGCTTGGTTACGAACCATCCGCAGTTAAGTGGATCCGCACCACATTTGATGCAGCAATTGCACCAGGTGCAAAGAACTTTGATTTTAACTTGCAGCAATATTCAATAACTGACGAACGTAAACAGGTAGTTGATTTCTCATCTCCTTATTACAAGTCAAATCAAGCAATTGTCTCCTTCAAGGGCAGCAAACTTGAGGGCATCACAACTTTGCAGGGAATCAAAGATGCCGGTGCAAAACTTGGAGCTGCAGTTGCAACAACTTCTCTTGATGTAATCGAGAGCGATCTTGGTCTAAAGGCGCAAGTTTTTAACGACAACGCCGCAGCAGTTACTGCTCTCAAGAATAAGCAGATTGACGGTCTGGTAGTTGATTTGCCAACCGCTTTCTACTTATCCGCAGTAGAAGTACCTAATGGAATCATCGTTGGCCAGATAGATGGCAGCGATGCCGGCGATCAAGGATTTGGTCTCCTTCTTGCAAAAGACAGCCCGGTAACATCATGCGTATCTAAGGCTGTGGATGCAATTCGTGACAACGGAACTCTCGATCAGATTACAAATCAATGGTTAGCAGATTCCGCCGGAGCTCCAGTACTTAGCTAATGTCAGAATCAAACGGGCGCAGAATTGGAGACAGTTCTGCGCCCTCTCCATATGATTTTGGAGGAACATGGCAACCAAGCGCCATTGAGTCCTCCAGGAGAATTGCTCGCCGCCGAAGAAATCGTAAGAATGTTTTAATCGCAGCGCTTTCAAGCCTTTTAGTAATTGGAACATTAATTACAGTTCTAGTGACTTCTCCAGGTTGGATTACTTTGCGAGATACTTTTTTTAAATGGGCCTATGGCGTTGAAGTGTTGCCAAAAATTATTCTTGGATTTAGTACTAATGCCATGCTGACTTTAATTGCGGGCACGAGTGTGGCTTTGATTGGACTTCTTCTTGCATTGATTAGAACTTCGCGATCACCTGCATTAACGCCATTCCGGTTCTTGGCTATGGTCTATGTCGATGTATTTCGCGGCATTCCAATGCTTTTGGTCATACTTCTTGTGGGATTTGGAATTCCGGCGCTACAACTTCGCGGCGTAACAAACAATGTATTAATACTTGGAACTACTGCTGTGATTATTACTTATTCAGCGTATGTGGCCGAAGTTATTCGCAGTGGCATTCTTACAATCCACCCAAGCCAGCGCGCTGCAGCGCGCTCTCTGGGCTTGAGCCACTTTCAAACGTTGCGCCATGTTGTGCTACCTCAAGCGTTAAAACGTGTAACTCCACCATTACTAAACGATTTAGTTGCCTTAATAAAAGATACTGGGCTTGTCTCTATATTGGGCGTAACAGACGCTATTAGGGCCGCTCAAATTCAGACATCAAAGTCCTTTAATTACACCCCTTATGTTATGGCTGCATTAATTTTCCTAGCAGTAACTATTCCATTGACTCGAGCAACTGATCGATTATTGCGGAACTCCCTAGAGCGTCAGAATGCGCAGGGTCAAGCATGAGTGCGCCACTGCTTAGAGTAGAGAAACTTCGCAAATCTTTTGGTGATGAAGTTGTTTTACAAGACATTACTTTTTCAGTTCCTGAACATACAGCTACGGTATTTATCGGTTCTTCCGGTAGTGGCAAATCCACATTATTGCGCTGTATAAATCTTCTGGAGAGTATTGATGATGGAGTAATAAAATTGGATGGTCTAGATATTTCTGCCGTTGATATCGACCCTGATGAAGTTCGAAAGAAACTAGGAATGGTTTTCCAGTCATTTAATCTATTTCCACATATGACCGTTCTTGAGAATATCGTGCTGGCTCCAATTAAAGTCCAAGGTATTGCGAAAGATGCCGCAGTCGATGCTGCCTTTAAGTTGTTGGATCGCTTTGGACTACGCGATAAGGCAGATCAGTATCCAGATCGATTAAGCGGTGGACAGCAACAACGAGTTGCGATTATCCGCTCCCTAGCAAGGAATCCAAGATTGCTACTTCTAGACGAAGTAACCAGCGCCCTCGATCCGGTTCTCGTTAACGAGGTTCTAAGCACAGTGCGAGATCTAAAGCGCGAGGGAATGACAATGGTCCTGGCTACCCACGAGATGGGCTTTGCAAAACAAGTTGCCGATGAAGTTTGTTATCTGCACGATGGCAAAATCCTGGAATGGGGAAGGGCCGAGGAGATTTTGGAAGAGCCAAAACTCCCTGAAACGCGAGATTTCATAAAACGAGTCCATGAAGCAGGTCGTCTCTAGGGTTTTGCAGGCGAAAAGGTGCATTCCTGCCTGTGGACAATTTATAATATAGCCATAGCCATCGGACCTGATGGTGATTCGCTAGTGAATCACTAGCAGAAAAGCAAAGGAACATTTGTGCCTGTATCTCGTGCGCCCAAAAAAGCCGGCAAGTCAGCGGTTTCAAAGAAGAGCGCATCGAAGAGTGTAAATAAGAGTGCAAAAAAGAAAACAGGTAAGACGGGAAAAGATAAAAAGAGCGCAGGTCCAAGACTTTTCCCAACCAAAGCTGAATTAGAAGCAATGAAAGCAGCGCGTGAGGCTGCTCCAGCCACGAAATCAAAATCTGGCCCAAGATTATTTCCTTCAAAAGCTGAACTTGAGGCAATGCGGAATGCAACCACCAAAACAGCTCCAACCAGTTCCCCAGTAATTGAAAAAGGTTCACCCAAGAAGGTAAAAATTGATGGCGAAGAAGTTGAGCTGGAAGAAGTTGAATTAGAAGATTTAGAGAAGTTAGTTTCTGAAACTCCAGAAGAAGGAGCAGATCAGCAATCAGATGTTCGCGTCGTAAATCTAACTGAAGAGGCAAAACAAGAAGAAGGCGAATTTACTCTAAAAGATTCTGAAGAAGATGATGCTCCTGCGCAAACAGTTCTGACAGCTGGCGCAACTGCCGATCCAGTTAAAGATTATTTGAAGCAGATTGGAAGAGTTGCTCTACTTAATGCAGAGCTAGAAGTTGAACTGGCGATGCGTATCGAGGCTGGCTTATTTGCAGAAGAGCGTTTGAACTCTGGTGAAAAATTAGAACGATCATTAAAGCGCGACCTCGAGCACATTGCACATGATGGCCGTAGAGCAAAGAATCATCTATTAGAAGCAAACCTTCGTCTTGTTGTATCTCTGGCAAAACGTTACACCGGTCGCGGAATGCTCTTCTTAGATCTAATTCAAGAGGGAAATCTAGGTTTAATCAGAGCAGTAGAAAAGTTTGATTACACAAAGGGTTACAAGTTCTCGACATATGCAACTTGGT
>CAYRXG010000070.1:0-4839 GCA_964428285.1 uncultured Clavibacter sp. | reverse complement strand
CCAGAATGAATTCTTGCGGGAACGTTATGGGGTAAGACCTGGCCGGTGGAAGTATGTGGCTGCACTTATGGCGATAATTGCCATCCCCTGGTTGCTTTGGACTGCGTGGATTCATTCCAATCCAGAATCGAAAACTTCACTAATTAGTTTTGAAGCGATTGACGATCGTTCTATCGCAATCACATTTGCACTAACTAGAAAGAACCCAGATATAGAATTTATCTGCACCTTACTTGCTAGGGACATTGAAAAAAATGTAGTTGGCGAAATCGATCTGCTGGTTCCAGCTGGTGTGAAAGATCAGAAAGTTACAGCGCAGATTCCCACGAGGTTGCCCGCGGTAAATGCCGGCATAGTGGAATGTCGCCCGCGCCAATCGGATTGATTAAGTAATCTTCACTCCTTATGACTAAGACCTGGCTCACCCAAGAAGCTGCTGATCGGTTATCAGCAGAGTTAACTGAATTAGAAACTACTGGTCGCAGCGAAGTTGTGAAGAAGATTGAGGCTGCCAGAGCTGAAGGTGATTTGAAAGAGAATGGTGGATACCACGCTGCCCGAGAAGAACAAGGAAAATTAGAAGCGCGAATTCGACAACTGAAAGCGCTGCTAGAGAATGCAGAAATTGGTACGCCGACCGGCGAAGCGGGTCGAGTAAGTCCAGGAATGAAAGTTAAAGTAGAAATCATGGGAAATCAGATGGAGTTTCTCCTTGGCTCCCGCGAAATATCTACCGGTGATTTAGATGTGTATAGCGAACAATCTCCACTTGGTGCTGCAGTAATGGGCGCAAATGTAGGAGATGTGCGTTCTTACACTGCGCCAAATGGTAAAGCGATTACAGTTAAAGTCTTAGCAGCTGATTTCTTCGCTTAATTACTTTTTAGACGATGCTCGCACATATTTGCGAACACTAAGCGGAAGAAATACTGCAATTATCAAAACGATATAGATAAGCGACATCTGTAACGGATTCTGGCTCGGCCAAGAGTTAGCAGTAGCGCCAAAAATATTTTCCAGACCAAATAATTCTCGGCAAGCTGCCACCATCGTTGATACCGGATTCCATTCTGCAAAATATTGAAGAGGTTTTGGCATACCGGTGGTAGGCGCAAAGGCATTTGATAGGAAAGTAAGTGGGAAGACGGCGATGAAGACAACTGAGTTAGCAACTCGTGCTTCTCTAACCGAAAGACCAATCAGAATTCCAACCCACGCCATTGAGAAACCGAAAAGTAATAAGAATAGAAAACCGAGAGCAATGCTAAAAAATCCAGATGATGGTCGCCAGCCAACAAGATATCCAGCAACACCCATAACGAAAAGCACAACGATATTTAATAATCCATCACCAACTGCGCGACCAAAGACTACGGCAGCTCTGGAGATTGGAAGTGAGCGAAACCGATCAATCAAACCTTTCTGCATATCTTCTGCAAGACCAACTGCGGTACCTGCCAAAGTAAATGCGACGGTCTGGACAAAAATGCCTGGCATAAGAAGCTGGACGTAATCGACTCCTGGTATTCCAGTTGAAATAGATCCGCCGAAAACATAGCGAAATAGCAGTACGAACATCACTGGTTGAATAGTTGAGAAGATCAAAAATTCAGGAACTCGAAATAGTTGTAACCATTGGCGCTTTGTGATGACTAATGCATCTGCGATTACATGTGACATTACTTTCGACCTCGCTTTGGTTCAATTGGCGCAGCCTCTTCTGCAACATGGCCAGTAAGAGAAATAAATACATCATCAAGAGATGGTCGCTTTAGACCAATATCGAGTGGGTGAATAGAAATCTCATCAAGACCACGGGCAACTTCAATCAACGCTCTAGATCCTGAACTTACCGGCGCCGAGATAACTCCTAAATCCTCATCTACGTTAACTTTTCCAGAAGCAACTTTTGCTACCAAATCTTTGACTTTTGAAATTTCATTATCAGTTACAACGATTTCAAGTCTCTCGCCGCCAACCTGACGTTTTAATTCATCAGAAGTTCCACGGGCAATAACTTTTCCATGATCTACAACTACGATTTCATCGGCTAATTGATCAGCTTCTTCAAGATATTGAGTAGTAAGAAGCAAGGTGGTTCCGCCTTTAACAAGTCCTTTGATTACTCCCCACATCTCTTGGCGACCACGTGGATCAAGCCCTGTGGTTGGTTCATCCAGGAAGAGAATCTTTGGATTGACGATTAATGAGGCTGCCAAATCTAATCTGCGGCGCATGCCGCCGGAATAAGTTCTAATTGGTCTCTTTGCTGCATCAGTTAATGCAAATTGTTCTAGCAATTCAGTTGCTCTAGCTTTCGCCTTCGTTTGCGATAGATGATAGAGCCGACCAAACATCAACAAGTTATCCCAGCCAGTTAAAGTTTCATCAACAGCTGCATACTGACCTGACAAACCAATCACTTCGCGCACTTTTTCTGGATGCTTAATTACATCAATACCTGCAACAAATGCACTCCCGGAGTCAGGGGTGAGAAGTGTTGAAAGAACTCGAACAGTTGTGGTCTTTCCTGCACCATTTGGACCTAATACTCCCAACACTGTGCCTTCACTCACATCCAGGCTTAAGCCATCTAGTGCTTTTACCTTGCCTTTGTCGTAAGTCTTAACCAAATTCTCTGCAACTACGCTTTTCATTGACGCCACAGTAGTAGCCTTGCCTCTCTCAACAAAATTGATAATGCAAACGTTAAGGAAACCATGTCAAAGCGCGCCAAAGTAGATCATTCAAAGCCACTTACCCATCGCGAAATCCTTATCATCATGAGCAGCTTGATGACCGGGCTATTACTCGCCGCGCTGGATCAAACTATTGTCTCAACGGCATTGAAAATGATTGTCGAAGATTTCAACGGTTTAAATCATTATTCCTGGGTTGTTACTGCTTATCTTCTTACATCAACTGCATCAACACCGCTGTATGGAAAAATCTCTGATCTTTATGGACGACGCCCTGTTTATCAATTTTCAATAATTGTTTTCTTAATTGGCTCTTTCCTGTCGGGCGCAGCAGCTTCGATGGAGCAACTAATCGCTTTCCGTGCAATCCAAGGTCTTGGCGCTGGCGGATTGATGGCTCTTACCTTTGTAATTGTTGGCGATATCGTCGCGCCGCGCGAACGCGGAAAATATCAAGGAATGTTTGGCGCCGTTTGGGGACTCTCCTCAGTTGCTGGCCCATTAATTGGCGGATTCTTTTCTGACCGAGCAGAAATTTTTGGCGTAACTGGCTGGCGTTGGATCTTCTACATAAATCTTCCATTTGGAGTCTTGGCTCTAATTGTTACAGCGCTTGTTTTACATATTCCAAAACAACGACGCGAACATAAGATTGATTATTTAGGAGCAGCGCTAGTAGTTGCAGCAGTTGTTGCCATTTTGATTGCCCTGTCTGTGCTCGGACCTGAAAATGGCTGGCGAGATGGTCTAACGGTTACAACTCTTGTACTTGGTTTTGCATTTGTACTTCTTTATATTCTTTGGGAGCGAAGAGCAGTTGAACCAATCCTTCCGTTAAATCTATTTAAGAACCATACTTTTGCATTGACCTCAATAATTGGTTTCATAATTGGTGCTGGAATGTTTGGAGCAATCATCATGCTTCCGCTTTACCTCCAGATTATTCAAGGAGCTACAGCAACTGAAGCCGGTTTGAAGTTGATTCCGTTGATGCTTGGAATTCTCTCTTTAACAATCACCAGCGGAAGAGTTATTACAAAGACAGGTAAATATCGCATCTTTCCAATTGTTGGCACAATTACAATGAGCATTGGAATTCTCTTAATGACTCGTCTCCAGACTGATACTCCATATTGGCAGTTATCAATTTATTCCATAATCGTAGGCGCCGGCCTTGGTGCTTCCATGCAGACCATTGTCATTGCGCTACAGAATGCTGTTGATTACAAAGATCTGGGAATCGCAACATCTTCTAATACTTTCTTCCGCTCACTTGGCGGCGCCTTTGGAACAGCGATCTTCGGCACAATCTTGAGTCAACGGATTGCCTCAAACCTTGAAAGTGGATTTGCAAAATTAGCGCAAAGCAATCCTGATCAACTCTCACAAATTGATCCAACTCTAATTGGCACTCTGCAAAATAACACTGAAGCGATTGCAACATTACCTGCGCCAGTACAGAGCACGGTATTAGAAGCTTTTATGAGTTCATTTCAAACTGTTTTCTGGGTGGCATTTCCAGTTGTCTTGATTGGATTCTTCTTTGCGTTATTCCTCAAAGAAAAGCCTTTGCAATCAAGTCATGAACACGCAAGCGCCCGCCAGGATGCAGCTGGCGAAACCCTGGGATGAGATTTAACTCTCCCTTCAAAGATTTACCGAGAGAAGTATCGGTACTGACATCGATTTCATTTCTCGTTGCAGTCGGATTTGGATTGATAATTCCAGCCATCCCAATCTTTGCTAAATCTTTTGGGGTTTCAAATACTTTAGTCGGACTCATTATTTCAAGCTTTGCAGTGATGCGATTTACCTCCGGATTGATCGCTGGAAAATTAGTAGATCACTTTGGTGAACGGTTAGTTCTTGGCTTTGGGCTAATCATGGTCTCTGGCTTTACTTTGCTTGCCGGATTAGCTCAAAGTTATTCGCAATTATTGTTTTTTAGATCTGCCGGCGGTCTTGGATCTTCCATGTTCTCGGTATCTGCGGGCGCGCTACTACTTCGAGTGGTTAGTGATAGTCAACGCGGCAGATCGCAATCACTTTATAACGGCGGATTTATTGCAGGTGGTGTCGCTGGTCCAGCATTTGGTGGCGCATTACTTGCGATCTCTCCGAGAGCACCATTCTTTATTTA
>CAYRXG010000069.1:0-4911 GCA_964428285.1 uncultured Clavibacter sp. | reverse complement strand
TTACCTTTACGGTGTCTGCGAGGATATTTACTCCACGCTCCATACCGCGACGAGCGTTCTCGTCGAAATGAAGTCCTTTGGCCATGTCTTACTTCTCGATGACAGCCAAGATGTCGCGAGCAGAGAGAACTAGATATTCCTCGCCGCCATGCTTGATCTCAGTTCCGCCGTACTTGCTATAAAGAACAACATCTCCAACTTTGATATCCATTGGAACACGCACGCCATCATCGAAACGGCCCGGTCCAACTGCAACAACGGTGCCTTCCTGTGGCTTCTCTTTTGCGGTATCTGGAATGACAAGACCGGAAGCGGTTTTCTCTTCAGCTTCGCTAATCTTGATAACGATTCGATCTTCAAGTGGCTTAATGGCAATGGCCATCGTCATAGCTCCTTTATATCTAGAACTTGGTTCGGGCGATTTATCACTCTCACCCGGGGAGTGCTAACGCCAAGCCTACGGCGCTCTATTCCCGCCCACAAATCGTCGCTTGGCCTGGCCTTCGCAAATCGTCTCGCTCGCGCTCGACAACATTTGCTTACGGCCAGGCCTTCGCTCAATCAGATTTGCGAAGGCCCAACTTCACTGAAAAAGCGGTTGGGTGGGCGAGAGCGTTGAGGTGGCGCTTATGCCTAGCTTGGAAGGTGGCCGGCCGGCAGAGATCGCCAGCGAACCAAGAGCGGCGACCATGGCGCCATTATCGGTACAGAGCGCAGGTGGTGGGGTACGAAGTTCAATCTTTGCTGATGCGCAACGCTCTTGCGCAACTTCTCGAAGTCTTGAATTAGCAGCAACGCCACCTGCGATTACCAGCGAATCGATTCCAGAATCTACGCAAGCTTTAATTGCTTTCATTAATAAAACATCTACTACAGCTTCTTGGAAAGAAGCTGCTACATCGGCTCTTACATAATTTGGAGTCGATGCAAGAAATCTTGAAACAGCTGTTTTAAGTCCCGAGAAAGAGAAATCAAATGGCTGGGATTCCATATCTTTTGGTTGTGACAATCCGCGAGGGAAGTTAATCGCTAACTTATTTCCACTCTTTGCTTCTTTATCTAATATTGGTCCGCCCGGAAAACCTAGATTCATTAGCCTTGCAACTTTATCGAATGCTTCGCCAGCAGCATCATCAACAGTTTGCCCGAGAGATTTGATATCACCAGTTAAATCTGTAACTTGCAAAATAGAAGAGTGGCCACCGCTTACTAAGAGAGCAATTGTTGGTTTTTCTGGCGCTTCATGAGTCAATAAATCAACTGCAACATGTGATGCCAAATGATTAACGCCATAAAGTGGTTTATCTAGTGCTAGAGCTAAGCCATTTGCGGCTGAGACTCCAACTAATAACGCTCCGATTAAACCAGGGCCTGCAGTCACTGCGATTGCATCCAGATCAGTTAATTTGATTCCGCTATCTTTCAAAGCTTTTTCAATTGTTGGTTGCATCGCTTCTAGGTGAGCGCGTGAAGCAACTTCTGGAACAACGCCACCAAAACGCGCATGTTCAGCAACGCTAGATGCAATCACATTTGCAAGTAACTTTCGACCGCGCACAATTCCTACTGCAGTTTCATCGCAGGAAGTCTCAATCCCAAGAACTAGCGGCTCAGTCATTTTTCAACTCTTTCCGCATTATCAGCGCATGTATCCCGGGGCCGTAATAGTTATCGCGCCTTGCAATTCTGGAATAACCGCGCTTTATATAGAGCGGTTCTGCCTCAAGATTTCCTTCGCGCATCTCTAGCATCAGTGCGGTAATCGGCTTGGTGCTTGCCCAACTTTCTAACTGATCCAGCATTTGGCTAGCAATTCCTTGCTTGCGATGGCTTGGAATCACTGCAATCGTATGAATATCGGCAACATCGCCGGCCAGTGCAACTCCGGCATAACCGATTACCGAACCATTTTCCGTTGCCACTAAATACTTATGTGTCTTGGGAACACCAGCAAGTTCTTCGCGAAATTGAAAAGCGCTCCAGGGAGATTCTGGAAATATCTCTTTTTCCAAACCAACTAAAACCGGAATATCAATCAAGGCCATATCTCTGATCTCAATCATTTGCGCTCACTTGTCGGCAGTGCATCTGGACGACGCAGGTAAAGCGGTTCTGAAATTGGTGCGCTCTTTGCAGCTCTTAATAGAGATTTTGGATTTGGATAGATTGGTTCGTCGATACCAAATACTTTTTCATTACTTAACTCCGAAGGCGAAGTGACAAATGGACCAGCGATTCGTTTTCCGGCTTGATACCTTGCCCAATAGATCTCTTTACGTCTTGCATCGGTTGCAACAATGTAGTCATTTTCTGAAACCGAAATTCCATCAAGTGAGCAGACTCCCAGACACGGAATATTTCTAGCCTTTGCAAAAGTTTGTGCAAAGACAATTCCGACTCGTAATCCCGTAAAGGGTCCTGGTCCCATACCAACAATAACTTGATCAATCTGATTTGATTCAAGTAAAGCATTTGCGACTAGTTTCGGCAAAGCTTCGGCATGTTCAGTCGCACCATCATGAAACTCATAAAAAGCTAATTCATCATTTATAAATAGTGCGCAACTAGTTCTATCGGTTGCCGTATCAATAACAAGGGAATTCATAATTCAAAACCCTGCCATCTCTGGCCATAACCAATTGCGGAGACTTTACGTTCAGTTTCTCCTCCACCAAATTCAATCTTGATCAATAAATACTCTTGACCCAATCTAGGGGCAACTCCTTCACCCCACTCGATAACAGTTACAGCATCAGCCATAGCAGTTTCTAAATCCAAATCATCAAATTGAAACGAAGAACTCTTCTCTCCAATTAAGCGATAAGCATCAACATGTATTAGTGGAATTTTTGCTTTATGCGCCCTCGAAATTACAAAAGTAGGTGAAGTAACATCGCTAATGCCAAGTCCCAAACCAATTCCTTGAGTAAGAGCTGTTTTGCCCGCGCCAAGATCACCGCTCAAAACAATTAAGTCACCAGCCTGCAATCTCTTGGCAATTGAAATACCAAGCTCGCGCATTGCTGAAACGGAATCGACTATTAACACCAAGAAAGGTTATCTAGAAAATGAAAGAGGCCCGGTCTCCCGGGCCTCTTTCTTGATCAGCTTATGCTGTCGTTACTTCTGGTAGAACTTAAGAAGTGGTGCTCCGTAAGTTGGATCGTAAGTCAATCCACCTACAGCTGCTACTGACTTCTTTACCTGGCTAGCTGAGACAAGTTTTCCTGATCTCGCTGATTGATCTAGCATCTTTGCGATTGCTAGAAGTTGGCCAGATGTTGCATTGCAGTGTCCAGTTCCGTTAGTACCGCTCTGAGTTACTGGAGAACCAGTAGCACTGAACTTGGTATATGAATCTGGAGTCAACTGCCATAGCGCAAGAAGATTCTTGCTCTTCTTCTTTGCAGCCTTATCAACCAACCACTGGAGGTTTCCAGCTGGAGTTACGTTATCGGCAACTGCAGCTACACCAACTGTTGGAACATTGAACTTACCCTTATGTGAAAGAAGCTGACGCATCTTTCCAACGGCCATGGAGTTTGCCTTAGCTCTTGGGAATGCCTTGAGATAAGTGAGCAAACCTTGAGTTGCATCAAGTCCACTTAGTGCCGAGCTGTACTCAAACTGAGCATCGCCTAATTGTGCGGCGTAATCAGTATTCGAGTTGTCATAAATAGGTCCGCCAACTTGTTGCTCAATGTCATATGTTGCAATGACACCAAGAATCGCAGCGGATGCAATATTTTCTAGTGAACCGAATGCAGGTGAAAGTGCTGCTGCGAATTGAATCGCAGTCTGCGATGAAGGAGCACCAGGACCGGTAACACCATCAAAGCTTGGGCTCTGAGTTGCTACACCTGACATTGCAGCGACAAGTACCAAAGCAGATCGCGATGGAATTGCCTTAATTGCAGCAGGAGCCGCAGAAGTTGCTGGCCAAGCTGGAGCAATTGGGTTAGCTGCAAAAGCTGCACTGAGTGATCCGGCAACAGTTAGAACTTTTCCAATGTCGCTATAAACTTCAAGAATTGACTTGTAGTCGCCACCCTTAATTGTTGGATCAAAGAATGCCTTCAATCCCCAAAGAGCATCGCCTGCCATTTGAAGTTCGCCTTGAACTGAGCCAGTTGCTGGGCAAAGAAGACCAGCAGCCTTAACTAGTTTTGGATATTTTTCAGCAAGTCCTTGAGTAATGAATGCACCAAGTGATTCACCCCAAGCAACTACTCGCTTGATATCTGGGAACTCTTTGCGTGCCAGCTTGATTAACTCAGCGTTAGTTGCGACAGCAGCATCTGCATTCCAGCCCTTACGAGTGAAACCAGACCCAGCGGTTGCATAACCAGCTGCAAGCATTGCAATTGCATTACGGCTCACGCCAGCTGCAGAACCACCTGATGGAGCAGGTTCTGGAGTCTTTCCAACTTTGTATCCACCAACAACTGGAATCGATGCTGGGATATCAATTGGATAGCGGTATCCGTGTGAGAACAAGAAGAGAGTTCCATCAAAAAGAATTGGAACTTGAATTACATATTGAGCGCCATCTGAAGTAACGCCTACGCACTCGTTATAAGTGACATATTCATCTGCATAGACAGTGCTCTTAGTTGAGCAAACCGATGAAGCGTTTGCCGCTGTCGGAATTGCTACTAACGCAGTAGTAGTAATTGCAAGCGCGGATGCAATTGCAAGAACGCGCTTCTTTAGATTATTTGTTTTCATGAGTTAGTAGGTATTCCCTTCGCTGGCAATTTAGCTCGCTTAGATTTGACCTTTGATACTGCACCAGTTCCGGAATCGGTGGTGTAGATAGTTCTTGCTGAATCAACAGGAACTAGCGCACCAGCTAAGTTGTACTTACCGAACCAGTAACCGGTATGGCCAGCATGGCTGCTCTTGCTTACG
>CAYRXG010000068.1:2435-5177 GCA_964428285.1 uncultured Clavibacter sp. | reverse complement strand
TGCAGAATTAATTGCAGCTCATGTTTTAGGTGTTTCTCGAATGGATTTACATTCGCGAGAGTTTCAATTGACAAAAGAGCAAGAATTGGAGTTTTCAGATCTTCTTGCACAACGCATAACCGGAATTCCATTGCAGTATCTGACAGGGGAAGCACCTTTTCGATATTTAACTTTTGAAGTGGGCCCTGGGGTACTGATTCCTCGTCCAGAAACCGAATTGTTAGTAGATGCAGCGCTCGTTGAAATCGAGCGGATTCAATCAAGTCAAGAATGGAATAGGCAGCAAACTTCTGTAATAGATCTTGGATCTGGCAGCGGTGCAATTGCCATATCTATCGCGAAAGAAGCATTGCAACGTGGCCTCTTGGTAAACGTAATTGCGGTTGAAAATGATGAAGCCGCAGCGCAGTGGTTAATAAAAAATATCGGAAAGCATGATGTGGAAGTTCGAGTTGTTAAAGAATCAGTAATTGATGCCCTATCTGGAGTTAAATCGGATTTGGTGGTTGCCAACCCTCCTTATATCCCTGAAGGAATTGATTCGCTTCCAATGGAACTTTTGCATGAACCGAAATCGGCACTTTTCGGCGGAGAAGAGGGACTAGAAATTCCAAAGAATTTCATAAAAGCAGCAGAACGACTTCTCAAACCATCAGGACTTCTACTGCTAGAGCATGATGATTCACAATCAGCAAAATTACAGTCAATTCTGGCTCCAAACTTCTATGAAATACTTCATTTTAAAGATCTAAACGAACGACCAAGATGGATTTCGGCAAGGAGGAATGATGGCTGAACAGCTAAATTTAAATAGCGATGACCAGAATAAATTATCTGAGTTAGCCATCTCTGCGCTACAAGAGGGAAAAATAATTATCGCGCCATTAGAACATGCCTATGTTTTTGTAGCAGATGCGTTTAATCACGGAGCGGTCAAGAAGATTCATGCAATAAGAGGTGATGATCGGGGAGTAGCTGCTCAAGTAATTGTGGGAGATATCAAGACAGCTACTGGAATAACTAGAGAATTTGGAACTACAACAAAAAGTATCTGTGAGAAGTTTTGGCCTGGATTATTAACTCTTCGAATTTCACCGGCTGAAGGATTGGTTTGGGATCTTGGAGATGCTAGATCATTGCCAGAAATTGCAATCCGCGTGCCTGATGCAAATTTTATAAGAGAGGTTTCCCAAGCTACTGGGCCTTTGGCAATTGCTTCTGCTAGTAGAACTGGAACCCCACCAAATCGAAAAGGCATCATTTTCCCAGCGCTCGATAGCGATTATGCATTTGCCTTTCACGCCGGTGAATTACCTGAAGGAAAGTCGAGTACGGTGATTTCAGTTAAGTCCGATGGCATTACCCTGATTCGACAGGGAGCAATCACGCTCGCAGATTTGCGAACCGTGACACCCAACATTGCCGTGCCCGCCTAATTCGCAAGGGCGTAAGATTCCAACATGTCTGAGTTCTTTGGCGCTGATTTTGATCAACTTAAATCGCAGGATCCCGAAATTGCTGCGATATTACTTTCAGAACTTGATCGGCAACGTAAAAACTTACAATTAATTGCCAGTGAGAATCTAACTTCACCGGCGGTACTTGCTGCTCTCGGATCTACTCTTTCAAATAAATATGCAGAGGGTTATCCCGGAAAACGTTATTACGGAGGCTGTGAAGAAGTTGATAAGGCAGAAATTATTGGTATTCAGAGAGCTAAAGAATTATTCGGAGCCGAACATGCAAATCTCCAACCACATTCTGGAGCAAGTGCCAATGTTGCAGTCTATTTAGCATTCACTAAACCAGGTGACACAGTTCTTGCGATGTCACTGCCACATGGCGGACATCTGACCCATGGCTCAAAAGTAAATTTCTCTGGCAAGTGGTTCAATGTTGAGTCTTATGGTGTTAGAAAAGAAGATGAATTAATTGATTACGATGAATTGCGCGATACTGCAAAACGCGTCAAACCACGGATGATCTGCTCAGGTGCCACTGCTTATCCAAGACTTATTGATTTTAAGAAAATTCGAGAGATTTGCGATGAAGTTGGCGCAATCATGTGGGTAGATGCTGCGCATTTCATCGGCCTTGTTGCCGGTAAAGCGATTCCGTCGCCAGTTCCTTATGCAGATGTAGTTTCATTTACGACTCACAAAGTTCTACGAGGACCTCGTGGTGGCATGATCCTTTCTAAATCAGAGCATGCCGCGGCACTTGATAAAGCGGTATTTCCAGGCATGCAAGGTGGCCCAATCATGAGCGCAGTCGCCGGCAAGGCAGTTGCGTTGAAGGAATGTTTGCAACCTTCTTATCAAGAGTACGCAAAGCAAGTAATTGCCAATGCAAAAGAACTGGCGAAATCACTTGAAAACGAAGGAATGCGTGCTGTATCCGGCGGCACAGATACACACCTAGCTTTAATAGATATTAGAAGTACTGGCATTAACGGCAAGATTGCCGATGAAAGATGCGGTCGTTCAGGAATTACTTTAAATAAAAATGCCATTCCGTACGATCCTGAAACTCCGGCAGTTACTAGCGGAATCCGAGTTGGCACACCTGCAGTTACTACTCAAGGAATGGGATTAAGCGAGATGCCCGTAATTGCATCTTTGATTGCTCGAGCAATTAAAGAGGGTGAAGACGATTCCAAAGCAGCAGCAATTCGCAGCGAAGTAAATGC
Organism: uncultured Clavibacter sp.; assembly: GCA_964428285.1. Taxonomy (GTDB): domain Bacteria; phylum Actinomycetota; class Actinomycetes; order Nanopelagicales; family Nanopelagicaceae; genus MAG-120802. The sequence goes on along the minus strand of CAYRXG010000068.1, from coordinate 2,488 downwards.
GTTGACTGCAAGATTCCCGGTTTACCCAAATTAATGCGCGAGTATTCACTCAC
>CAYRXG010000068.1:0-2335 GCA_964428285.1 uncultured Clavibacter sp. | reverse complement strand
CCAAGCAATATCGGCCAATTTCTTACTGTGATTATTGTTCTAGTAATAATAAATGCTGTTAATTTTGTTGATGGCTTAGATGGACTGGCAACAGGAATTGTTGCAATTTCAGCTGCTTCGTTTTTTGGATTCGCATATCTTTTGGCAATCGAAAATGGCTTTAGTCGAGCGGGTGCACCATCATTGGTTACTGCGCTAGTTATAGGTGTTTGTATTGGGTTTCTGCCCCATAATCTTTACCCAGCAAGAATCTTTATGGGGGACTCTGGTTCGATGTTTCTTGGCTTATTACTTGCGGCATCTGCAATCACTTTAATGGGACAGATTGATGCCAACGCAGTATTTGCAGAGAATATTGGTCCCGCTGCGCTACCACTCTTACTTCCATTCGCAGTTTTGGCAGTACCACTTCTCGATTTTGCGCTAGCAGTCGTTCGCAGAATCAGACAAGGTAAGTCGCCCTTTGCGCCAGATAACGAGCACCTACATCATAAATTGATGAAGTTAGGTAATTCGCAATTACGTACAACAGTGATTCTTTATTTCGCAACGGCAATGTTGGCAGTGCCAGCTATGTTGTCAGCCTTTTTACCAGTTTGGTTGGCATTTATTTCTGGTCCAATCCTTTTCTTTGCTGCATTCTTAATAACTGTTAAGAAAGCGAGAATAAATTCAAATGGAAATTAAGAACTCTAACCGTGAGATGTGGAGAGGCGCTTTAAAACCCGCAATTTTACTTTCCATCATCTCGATTATTATTGCAACAGGTCTTTCTGGCATCTCTGGATTCTACGCAGCCGCCTTGGCGACTTTTACCGTAATAATTTTCTTCTCAGTTTCATTACTTGTTGCAAGATTAACTCGCGACGCTAATCCAATCGCCACCATGGCACTCGCTATGTTCTCTTATTTCACCAAGTTGATTTTGATGGCGTTATTCCTTATTGCGGTCACTAGATTGACCGAACCAGAGACAGTGGATCGAACCGCCTTTGGCTTAAGCGCGCTTGCAATTACCTTCGCCTGGCTGACCGGTGAGGTTCGTTCGTTTTTCAAGTTACGGTTAGAGTTAACCCCAAAGCACGAATAGTCCCTCCGGACGATTTAGAAATAGAGAGCGAGAAGATGTCAGAGTCACAACACCCAAGAAATGATGAAAATGCATTCTGGACGATTTTTGGCTACCTGCTATCCGGCTTACTTATCTGGGGAGGTATCGGTTACGGCCTCGACCATTGGTTGAATACTGGGTACTTCTTGCTCGGGGGGTTGCTCCTTGGGATGGGCTCCTCGCTTTACCTAATTTGGCTCCGCTACGGCCGCAACTGACCGTTGTCACAGTTTTCGATTTCTCACCTTTAGCCCAGAACCAATAGGGTTGCGCCGAATTCCCCGCACCTTCTATATCCGACGGTCCTAACAGGAGTTGTTTTGCAGGTTTTAGCTGCTGCACAGTTCGCCGCCGACGAGGGCTTCAATCCTCCTGACGCCGGCGACTTTAACCTCCCTCCATTTATTGAAGGTAATGAATTCGCAACTAAACCGATTCTCTTGGCGCTCCTCTCTGTCTTATTTATTTCAATCTTTTTCTTCTTGGCTGCACGTAAAGCTGCGCTTGTACCTTCAAAGTTACAGTTTGCCGGAGAAAGCATTTATTCATTTGTCCGAAATGATCTAGGACGAGACGTTATCGGCCACGAGTTCATGCGATTCGTTCCGTATCTTTTTACACTTTTTACTTTTATTTTGGTTAACAATATTTTTGGCATAGTTCCATTCATTCAATTCCCAACTATGTCCCGAGTTTCATTTCCTTATGTGCTTGCTGCTTTTACATTCTTTATCTTTCATTATGTCGGAATTCGAAAGCAGGGACTGTTTTCTTACCTAAAGGGAATCATGTTTATCCCGGGCGTTCCAAAAGCAGCTTACGTTTTGATTACGCCTCTGGAACTTGCAACTTATTTTCTGGTTCGTCCGATGACTTTGAGCCTTCGTCTCTTTGCAAATATGTTCGCTGGGCACTTACTACTTCTGGTTTTCATACTCGGTGGCGAGCATCTACTTCAGGGAGTCATTGGACTTAAATTGGTAAGCCCATTCTCATTTGCAATCGGAATTGCTCTCACATTTTTTGAGTTTATGGTCCAATGCTTACAGGCATATATTTTTACTCTTCTGACAGCTCTCTACATTGCTGGAGCGTTGGCAGATGAGCACTAGTAGATAAGAAGGAAGCAGAAAAACGGAATTCCCATTCCAAACGGGATGCGGGAGTAGAAAGAAAGGTAAGAAACATGGAAGGCACACTCAACCTGGTCGGTTTTGGCCTCGC
>CAYRXG010000067.1:0-5202 GCA_964428285.1 uncultured Clavibacter sp. | reverse complement strand
AGCAATAACATCAAGCCCATTGCAGTTAGCGCCGTCTCATTTGCACCGCCAACTTTCTCCTCGATTCCAGCAAAGGAGACGCTGCCAAAGGTTGCAAAACCAATCATGATCGCAATTGATAGTCCAAAGTCACCAACGCGATTCATAACGAAGGCTTTCTTTGCAGCGGTTGCGTACTCTGGTTTTTGATTCCAAAAACCGATTAATAGATAGGAAGCAAGACCAACGCCTTCCCATCCAACATAAAGATTTAAATAAGAATCTCCGAGGACTAGAAGCAACATGGCTGCGATAAAGAAATTTAAATAAGCAAAGAATCTGCGGCGATCACGGTCATGCGACATATATGCAATCGAATAGATATGTATCAGCGTTCCAACGCCAGTAATCAATAGAACAAAGGCAACCGAAAGCTGATCTAGCAACAGCGAGGCATCGACTTGGAAATCGCCTACCGAAATCCAGGTAAATAGCTTCTGAGTAACCGCCCGAGATTCTGGAGCTCGCGAGCGCATCGCGAAGAATTCCGAGAGGCCAACAAAAAATGAACTAGCTGAAATCAGCGTTGCAAAAATATGTCCCCACTTATCGGCTCTCCGACCAAGGAGCATCAAAATGGCAGAGCTAAATAGTGGAAGCGCGATTAAATAAACCAAATTAGTTGAGGTATTCATTATCGACTCAACAAACTTGCATCATCAACAGATGCAGATCGACGAGACCGGTAGATCGTTACGATGATTGCTAAACCGACAACAACTTCGCAAGCTGCTACGACCATCGTAAAGAATGCCATTACTTGACCTTGCAGATTTCCCACCATATTGGCAAAGGTGACGAAGGCAAGGTTTGCAGCATTTAGCATCAACTCGATACACATAAAAACAACGATCGCATTTCGGCGTACTACTACACCGACTGCGCCAATTGAAAAGAGAATGGCGGATAGATAAAGGTAATTAGTTGGATTCACTTTTCTTCCTCATCTACTTTAGGAAGGGCATCCAATGAATATTCTTTGGTTTCCTGCACATCACCGCGTTGCGATAGCACGCTAGAAATTGATAAATCAGATGGTCTGCCATCTGGAAGCAGTGCGGGCATATCTACTGCGTTATTACGCGCAAATACTCCTGAACCAGGTAATCCGGCGGCGGTTCCAATTGATGCACCGCGGAATCTTGTTGCAGAGCGAACCCGTTGTGAAAGTTTTGCTTCTGGACTCTTTTGGGTATGTGCCAAGACCATTGCGCCAAGTGCTGCAGTAATTAGAAGTGCAGAAATTACTTCAAAGCCCCAGACATATTGGCGGAATAGCAGATTCGCCAATCCTTCGACATTGCCATTGGCATTTGCCGAAAGTAAACCAACAGGTTCTTGACCAAATTCAGCGCGAGCAATTAGCGAGGTAATTGCTGCAGCAAATGCCAGAGCGGTTGTGATTGCAACACCACGTAAGCCTTTAATATTTTCAACAAGTGAATCAGATGAGTCGACTCCGACTAACATCAAGATAAATAAGAAGAGCATCATGACTGCGCCGGTATATACAACAATCTGCACGATTCCTAAGAATGGCGCATCTTGAATTAAATAAAAGACTGCAAGTGAAATCATGACAAATGCCAACAAGATTGCAGAATGCATCGCCTTTTTAACAAAGAGCATGCCAAGAGCTGCTAAAACGGTTAGCGGCGCTAGCAACCAGAAGATTATGGATTCGCCGGTCACTTATTTACCTGACTACTTTGATTCTGTGATGGATGTGCTTCTTTAATCTCGCCGCGATAATAACTGTGGTGATCAGCACCTGGATACATTGGGTGAGGTGGCATCAACATTCCTTGACGGAGAGGTGCCAATAAATCTTCTTTCTCCCAGATTAATTTCTCGCGCTTATCATCTGCGATTTCATATTCATTTGTCATGGTCAGCGCACGAGTTGGGCAGGCCCCAATGCAGAGTCCGCAGAAAATGCAACGGAGGTAATTAATCTGATAAACCTTTGCATGGCGCTCACCCGGAGAGATTTGATTTCCTTCGCTGTTATTTTCACCTTCAACATAAATCGCATCAGCTGGGCATGCCCAAGCACAGAGTTCGCACCCAATGCATTTCTCTAAACCATCTTCATAGCGATTTAGTTGGTGACGGCCATGGAATCGTGGCTGCGTCTCTGGTTTAACTTCTGGATATTCAATTACAAGTGGCTTCTTAAACATCGTAGAGAAAGTGACCCAGAAGCCCTTCAATTGCTTAAGAAATGGCGATGCTTCTTGACCGCTTGCTGGGACGCTCTGCGCCGCAGCCTTTTCGATCGCATCAGAGCGCTTTGGTTCTAATTCGCTCATTGCTTACTCTCCACTTCTGCTCGAGTTGGCAGTTCCGGAACTGGGAATGATGGCGCAGGTAGATCTGGAAGATACTGCGCTTCTTCTTGGGCACGCTTCTTACTTGATTCATAAACTGATGTTGCGATGAGAACACCGAGAATTACTACACCGACAAAACCGGCCATCATAAATTGTGAGGCTCCTTCTTGAGTCATCAAGCGAAGCGTTGCCACAACTATTATCCAAGCAACATTTGCTGGAATTAAAACTTTCCAACCAAACTTCATAAATTGGTCGTAACGCAATCTTGGTAATGTGCCACGGAGCCAGACAAATAAGAAGAAGAATAAAAATACCTTCACCATAAACCAAACAAAGGTAAACCAACCACCGAGCCAGCTTTCAGTAAATCCAAGTCCGGGAGGTGCAGCAGGTCCGCCTAAGAAAAGCGTTGTGGCAAGTGCTGAAACACCAATGATATTTACATACTCAGCTAGGAAGAATAATGCGAACTTTAAAGATGAGTATTCGGTATGGAAACCACCAACTAGTTCACCTTCTGCTTCCGCCAAATCAAATGGCGCACGGTTTGTTTCGCCAACCATAGAAATTACATAAATTACAAAAGATGGGAATAAGACAACGGCATTCCACCATTGAGATTGCGCTTCCACAATTGCGCTGGTTGACATCGAACCGGCATACATAAAGACAGCGACAAATGAAAGTCCCATCGCAATTTCATAAGAGATAACTTGCGCGCTAGATCGCAAGCCACCTAGTAATGGATAAGTAGAACCAGAAGACCAACCAGCAAGAACAATTCCATAAACACCAACTGAAGCAGCAGCCAAGATATATAGAACTCCGACTGGCAGATCAGTTAATTGCATAACGGTTTCTTCACCAAAGAAGAGGACTTTGCCGGTCATAGGTATAACTGCAAATGCTAAAAAGCAGGTAGAAGCGCTGATAATTGGCGCCAGAATAAATACGACTCGATCAGCAGCTTTTGGAATTAAATCTTCTTTAAGTGCCAACTTAACACCATCGGCTAAACCTTGAACGAGACCAAATGGGCCCACGCGATTAGGGCCAACGCGAAGTTGCATTCGGGCAACAATTCTTCGTTCGCCCCAAATTGCAAGCAATGTAAGAAGTACGCAGAGCACGAAAATCAATAAACCTTTTAGCGCAACAATCCAAAGTGGATCGTCCAGAAGCATGCTGGCGTATTCGGTCATGCGCGCACCACCGTTACAGCACCAGTTGCAATTCCCAGAGTTGCAATTACTCGGCTCTCTTTCGAATTACGAGGTAACCAGATTGAGTTCTCTTCAATCTCTGCAATCTCACATGGCAAAGTAATTGCACCATTCTTTGTTGAGACTCTAATTAACTCTCCGGTCTTAACGCCAAGCTTTGCCGCACGGCTTGCAGATATCACTGCAACCGATGGATGTGCAGTTCCAGCCAGATTCTCTTCACCATCTTGTAGTGATCCAGCATCAAGTAGTAATCGCCAAGATGAAAGCAGCGCCTCATCGCCAGATGCTAAAACTTTTCCAGATGCAACCGGAGTAAAACTTGGGCTCTGCTCCCAATTGCCGATTGAAGAAAATTCACTTGCCGCAGCTGCAACTGTTGGTAATTTGATTGGAGTTCCCATCTCATCTGCCAACATCGAGAGAATTCTTAGGTCACTTCGATTTAGTGAATCAATCGCCGCTTCAAAAGAACGAGCCCGACCTTCCCAATTAACAAAGCTGCCGCTCTTTTCAACAACAGCTGCAACTGGAAGTACCACATTTGCAATCTCAGTAATTGCGCTCTTTCTAATTTCTAACGAGACCACAAAGGCTTTAACTAAACCATCGTGTAGATGTGCTGAAATATCTAGTGGATCAACTCCACCAACTAGTACGGCTTCAATTTCACCACTATGTAATCCATTTAGAATCTCATTGGTATCGCGACCAAGAGTCGTAGGCAACGAATCAACGCCCCAAGCAGTTTGTATATCAACACGGGCGCTGGCATCAGTTACTGGTCGACCGCCAGGCAGAAGATTTCCGATTGCACCAGCTTCAAGTGCGCCACGTTCACCTGCGCGACGTGGAATCCAAGCTAATTTCGCACCGCTCTGTTGTGCAAGAGCTGCGACTGCAGAAAGTGCACCTGTTGCCTCAGCAAGTCGCTCGCCTACCAAAATCACTGACTTATTAGTTAAGCCTGAAATCTCAGCAATCGCACTTGCTTCATTTCCTGCAGCAGTTTGCATTAATTTTGCATTTAACTTTTCGCTGCCTCTGGAAGCAAATGGTGCGATTGTTGTGACCGATAGTTTTCTCTTACGAACTTGCTTAAACAATCGCAAGAAAACAATTGGAGATTCTTCTTCTGGTTCAAAGCCAGCAAGTAGAACTTGGTCTGCGCGATCGATATCGCGATAAGTAACTTCTTTACCTACAACAAAGCTGGCTAAGAACTCACGTTCCTCTTTGCTAGATAGTCGAGCACGGAAATCAATATCGTTTGTGCCAAGCGCTACACGAGCAAACTTGGCATATCCATAAGCATCTTCCAGTGTGGCGCGACCACCAACCAGAACCGCAGCACGATTTGCTTCCAAACCTGCAGCAGCAACTTTGAGAGCTTCTGGCCACGATGCTTCGCGTAATTCGCCATTTTCATCACGTACTAGAGGAGTAGTAATTCTGTCTTTCTGCGTTACGTACTTAAATGCCCAGCGACCTTTATCGCAATTCCATTCTTCATTTACCGATGCATCATCACCTGCAAGGCGACGCAACGTCTTGCCACGTCGCACATCGGTTCGCATATCGCAACCGGATGCACAATGTTCGCA
>CAYRXG010000066.1:0-5238 GCA_964428285.1 uncultured Clavibacter sp. | reverse complement strand
AGTTTGCGGATGATGTGTTTGATTGAACATGGGAGATTGGGACTTCCCAAATACGGTTCAGAAGAACCGATTTGTTGGTACCACGCTCCTTGCTTAGTTGTGTTGCTTAGCTTGGGTGAAGTTTACCCCTGCCCCATGGGGGCGGTCAACAGGTGAGTCTTATGCGTAATTACCGCATAAATAGATTACGTAGCCTGCGTGTTGTGAAAACTAAACCAATTGAAATCATTACGAAGAAATAAATTAAATGAGAAAAAGTTGAGAAATCGATAACGCCAAACCAGATTTCACGGACCAATTCAATTGCATGATAAGTCGGAAGAATATGAATTACTCGCTCTAGCCAATCAGGATAAACAGCAATCGGATATAACGATCCAGAAAATAAGAACATTGGCAATAAAGCTAAGCTAATAAATCCCATCTGCTGGTGAGTTTTGAAATAAGAAGTAAGTGCCATTCCGAAAGATGCAAATGAAAATGAAACTAGTACGGCTGCCGGAATTACTAAGAGCGAACTCCAACCTGGAATTAAACCTAGTGGAATCATCATCAACATAAATGCAGAGGCATAAGTTAGGCCGCGAAGAAGCGCCCAGAGCATTTCACCAAGAGCAACATCCAGCGGCCCCATCGGTGTGGCCAAAATTCCTTGATAGAGGCGGCTTTCATTTAATTTAAAGAAGACATTCCAAGTGACATCATAGATAGCACCATTGATTGCGCTAGTTGCTAATAAACCCGGCGCGATGAAGCTGGTGTAATCAACAGTTCCAAAACTTGTTTCAATATCGCCAATTAATTGCCCCATGCCGTAACCAAAGGCGAGTAAGTAAAGAACTGGTTCGATAAAGCCAGTTGCAATGGCTACCCATGTTGAAGAGCGAAATGCAATCAGACCTCTTTGAATAATGGCGCGGGCGCGTCCGGCATAAAGTTGGTAGCCGATTTTCTCCGCTCTGGCATCTGCAATTTCGACGGCGCTCTTCATTTGAGCAACCTCTTCGTAAATTGCTTACTTGAGTAACGCAAACCAAAGGCCAACACCAGAATTAAAAATCCAAAGTGAGTCACCAGCATTAACTGTGAAACTTCGTATCCATATGCGAAATGACGCCCGATTTCTGCAGCGTGCCAAAGCGGGGAGATCCAACCAATGGGCTGTAAATAAATTGGCATATTAGTTAAAGGAAAGAAGGTTCCAGAGAATAAGAAGAGCGGGGTAACAACCATTCGACTAAAGGCAGACATAAAAAGATCATCGTTATAGACCTTGCTTACGACGCCCATTAGTACTGCTCCAAAAGCGGCTCCGCCTAGCGTCACAAATAATGGAGTGCGCCAACTGGAAAGTTCGAGCACACCAAAGGCAACAAGAACCAACCAATAAATTGTCACAGAGAAAATTACGCGCGACATGGCAGCGATAAATACTCCGGCTGCAATTTGTCCTCCAGATAATGGTGCTGAGTTTGCGCCGTAAAAAGTCTTACGCCATTTAAATCCTTCTAAAGTCGGAAACATGGTTTCATCTATTGCAGATGAAATTGCAGTTGATGCCACAAGAGCTGGAGCTAGAAAAGTTAAATAAGGAACCCCACCAGTTCCAGAATTACCAGAATTTTCGGTTACTAAAACACCGATTCCAATTCCAACTGCAACCAAGTAAAAAAGCGGGTTGGCGAAGTCAATCATTCCGATAATTAATTTCCATTTGCTCATCACGCGGATGCGGTGTTCCGCAAAATACCAAGCGCCACGAACCTGCAAAGCTAATTGGCTCATTCGATTAATGATCTTCCAGTTAGGCGTAAGAAAACATCTTCCAGTGAACTTCTGCGAACCAGAGAAGTATTTGGATGTAACTTCTTTGCGGTAATTTCCTCAAGAAGAGCTTCGCCATCATCGACATAAAGAAGTAAACGATCGGGTAGTTCTTCAACGCGATCGCAGAGTTCACGAATTACGGGAGCTACTTCTTTATTTCGATCGGAACCAAAGCGGACTTCAAGTACTTCTTTTGTCGAGTACTTCTTTATTAAATCTGCAGGCGAACCTTCGGCCATAATCTTGCCGCGATCCATAACAATCAATCGATCGCATAGTTGCTCGGCTTCATCCATAAAGTGAGTTGTAATAATTAGCGTCACGCCATCTTCTTTAAGTCTAAAGAGACGATCCCAAAGTATGTGCCGCGCCTGCGGATCTAAACCAGTTGTTGGCTCATCCAACATCAAAATATCTGGTTCGCTTACTAAAGCACGCGCAATAGTTAAACGGCGTTTCATACCACCGCTTAAAGCATCAACTTTTACATCACGTTTATCTTCAAGCTGTGCAAATGCGAGTAATTCTTCAACTTTATTCTTTAAATATTTCTTACTTAATCCAAAGTATCGGCCATAAACATATAGATTTTCCGCAACTGTTAATTCAGTATCTAAGTTATCTTGTTGCGGAACCACGCCAAGATGGGCACGGACCTGAGGTCCGCGTTCTTCTGGATCAAGATCAAGAATTGTTAATTCGCCAGAAGTGCGACGAGATGTTGCAGCAATAATCCGCATCGTGGTCGATTTGCCGGCGCCATTTGGACCGAGCAATCCAAAGGACTCACCTTTTGCCACGGCGAAATCGATTCCAGCTACCGCTTGGAAATCACCGTAGTTCTTAGTTAAGCCACGCGCAGATATAAGCGGTTTAGACATTGTTTAATCTTACCGAGATAGGTCTAGACTCCTGACACGTGCGCTTGCTACATCAACCAAATCACGATCTGACTTATGACGATGTATTCATGGTTCCGTCAAAATCCAATCTGGCCAGTCGAATGGATGTTGATCTAAGAACTTCAGATGGTTCCGGCGCAACAATTCCATTAGTCGTTGCAAATATGACAGCGATCTCTGGCCGTCGAATGGCCGAGACTGTTGCACGGCGTGGTGGCATAACAGTGATTCCACAAGATATTCCGATTCCAGTTGTCGCAGATGTAATTTCCTGGATGAAAAATCGCGATGTTCTTTTTGATACACCAATTACTTTAGAGCCACATAACACAGTTGCTGATGCAGCATCGCTAATTCATAAACGAGCTCACGGCGCAATTGTTGTTGTAGAAAATAACAAACCAGTTGGAATTGTGACTGAAGCAGATTGGGAAGGCGCTGATCGTTTCACTCAAATCAAACAAGTCATGGTCAAAGACTTATTAGTAATCTCTGATGATCTAGATGCTAAAGCAGCTTTTCAATTGTTACATGAAAAGAATCGCAAACTAGCTCCAGTTGTTAATAAGAGCGGCCAATTAGTTGGAATTTTGACTCGTACCGGAGCCCTGCGGGCGACTCTCTATCAACCAGCGCTTGATAAGAATGGCAAACTACGAATTGCAGCAGCAGTTGGCGTCAATGGCGATGTAAAAGAGAAAGTTGCGGGATTGATCAGCGCTGGCGTTGATCTGCTTGTTGTAGATACTGCACATGGTCATCAGGAAAAAATGATTGAAGTACTTAAAGCTATTCGTCCGATTGTGAAAGAGATTCCCATAGTTGCTGGAAATGTTGTAACAGCCGAAGGCGTCCGCGATCTTGTCGCAGCCGGTGCCGACATAATTAAAGTTGGCGTTGGTCCTGGTGCGATGTGTACAACAAGAATGCAAACAGGAGTCGGACGCCCACAATTTTCTGCAGTTCTTGAATGTGCGGCAGAAGCGAAGAAATTAGGAAAACATATTTGGGCAGATGGCGGTGTTCGCCATCCTCGTGATGTGGCACTTGCACTTGCAGCAGGTGCATCATCAGTAATGATCGGCTCTTGGTTTGCCGGAACTTATGAATCACCAAGTGATCTTCGAGTTGATGCACAAGGGCGTCTATATAAAGAGTCATTTGGAATGGCATCTGCGCGCGCAGTAGCCGCAAGAACCTCATCAGAAGATGCCTTCGATCGCGCAAGAAAAGCTCTCTTTGAAGAAGGAATTTCATCTTCGAGAATGTATTTAGATCCGGCTCGTCCAGGAGTCGAAGATTTAATCGACGACATCATTGCTGGACTTAGATCTTCGTGTACTTATGCCGGGGCAAAGGACCTTGCTGAATTTGCAGAGAAAGCTGTTGTTGGAATTCAATCTGCAGCAGGTTATGCAGAGGGTCGTCCGCTACATTCTTCATGGAAAAATAACTAGAAAAAAACTAAGCAGTTTTTGCGTAACGCGCAGCAAATATCAAGCTAAAACTTAAAATCACAATGAAATAGAGAGCCCAACGCAATTCGACTAACTCTGCTAGAAAACCAATTAGCGGCGGGCCAATTACAAAGCCGAAATAGGAGACTCCGGAAACTCGAGCGATAGCTTGTGAAGGTGCCACAACTCCTTGATATTTAGTACTTGCAAGTGTTCCAGCTGCGCTAAACATCAAAGGAATAGTTACTGATAAACCAATACCCAATAAGAACCAGGCAATCATCATCGCTGGAATACCACCAACAAATAATCCGATACCAAGACTTGCTCCGGCAATAATTCCGCCAAGTGCAATTATTTTTGAGGCGCCAAATCGGTGCGCCAAGTAATCACCTGATAAACGTCCGATTACCATCGCAGCCGTATAAAGAATAAATGGCAGCGTTGAAATAAATGGAGTTGCATCGAAAGTATCGCGAGCAAGCACGCCACCCCAATCACCGGCAGCACCTTCGCTGATTGCAGCGAACAAACCAAAAATTCCAAAGATCCAGAAAATAACTGGAGATCTCTCTCCCTTATTCTTAATTATGGGATGTTGATCAACACTCGGTTCAAGTAATTGTCCTTTAATCACAAATGCAATTACGACGTAAACGACAACAAGAATCCATGCCTGAGTTAATGGTGAGACTTCTAATTGCGATAGCAAACCACCAAAAATTCCACCAAGAAATGTTCCGACCGAGAACATCGCATGAAATGTGCTCATCAATCTGCGACCTGCGCGTTGTTCAATGACAACTGCATGTGCATTCATAGAAACATCTTGAGTTGCAAGTGTGAAACCAAAGATAAATAGCGCAAACCAGGTGAATTGCAATGAAGGCAACCAACCAACTATTGGAAGTGATGCTGCAATCGCCAAGGTTGACCAGAACATCACAGGACTGCTTCCGAACTTGGCGCTATTCCTGCCAGCCGGCCTGAGGGCAAGGAATACGCCGATTGATACAAATAATAAGGAGAGACCCAAAGTGCCATCGCTGACT
>CAYRXG010000065.1:0-5278 GCA_964428285.1 uncultured Clavibacter sp. | reverse complement strand
TAACCCTTTCAAAGACAGTAACTCCTCCTCCGAAAGAGAAGAACCACCGGTCGAAATACTGGTGGTTCTTCTCTTTTTCTCAGAAGTTTTGAGAGAGTTCCGCCATGAGAATTCATATTGGTAGCGATCACGCAGGTCTGGAATTCAAAAATCGAATTGTTGAGCATCTGAAGAATAAAGGTCACGATGTGGTCGATCACGGACCTCATACATTTGATCCTCTAGATGACTACCCCGTTTTCTGTATTCCAGCAGCCGAAGCTGTTGCAAAAGAACCTGGATCATTTGGCGTTGTTTTAGGCGGATCTGGCAATGGCGAACAAATGGTTGCCAACAAGGTTCAAGGTGTTCGTGCAGCACTAGTGTGGAGTAAAGAGATTGCGAAATTGGCCAGAGAACATAACGATGCAAATGTAATTTCACTAGGTGGCCGTATGCATGATGAAGCTTTCTGCTTGGAATTAGTTGATACATTTCTTGCGACGCCATTTAGTGGAGATGAAAGGCATGTAAGAAGAATCGGATTAATCAGTAAATATGAAAAAGAAGGAAAAATTTAGATTTTCTTATATAAAAAATCTGTGACAACGTGATTTTTTGAAATACCTTTACCTTCAAATTTAGTAATCGGACGCCAATCAGGTCTGGTCACTTTCCCGCCGCTCCACGACTTTACTTCAGCAAAGTTCTTTTCAATCTCCTCCGCATATGGCAACCAATCAGTTGCAATTCTGACGAACCCTCCGGGTTTCGTTTTATCTGCCAATTTTTTTAGAAAGTCGGATTTAAGAAGACGTCTCTTGTTCTGCCTTCGCTTTGGCCATGGATCTGGAAAAAAGATGTGGAATCCGTCGACACTTTCATCGGCAAGATGATTTGAGAGCACATCCCAAATATCACCTTGAATAATCTTTATGTTTCGTAATCCAGCTTTTTCAGCGCGTATAACTAATGCACCGATTCCAGGTTTATGAACCTCAACTGCCACATATCCATTTTGTGGATTTGCGGCTGCGATTTCAGCGGTGGCTTCACCCATTCCGCTGCCGATCTCGAAGATGACTTCAGATGGTGAGAATTCGTAAAAGAGTGAGTGCGGCTCGATGGTTCCTTGTAATGGAATCTCAAATCTATTCCAATGATCTACGAGCGCCTCAGCTTGCGCCTTTGTCATGCGTTCACCGCGCAACGCGAAACTTCGAATTCGGCGATTGCTTGGGGTGACCTGTTCCATAGTGGCAAAGGGTGCCATCTCTGCTTGGATAAGCGCATGCCAGGAAACAATTTATCTCGCGCAGAAGCGCACGAACGTTCTTCAATCCTCAAAATCCATAACTACAAGGTCGAATTGGATGTCACGCAAGGCGATGAAACTTTCTACGCCAAGACTCAGGTCACCTTTGCCTGCAACAAACCGGGGGCTAGTACCTTTATTGATGCGGTTGGAAAACGTCTAATTTCTGCAACTTTAAATGGCACCGCAATCGAGAACTCAAGTTTCACAGGAGAATCTATTCATCTAAAAGATCTTCAGGCTGAAAATGAATTGATAATTGAAATTGAAGCTATTTATTCAAAAACTGGTGAAGGGCTACAAAGATCAGTAGATCCTGTAGATAACGAAGTCTATTTGTATTCGCAGGGCGAAACTGCCTTTATAAGGAATATGTACCCGTGCTTTGACCAACCTGATCTAAAAGCTACTTTTGATTTCACAGTAACTGCTCCATCGCATTGGGAAGTAATTTCTAATAATCCTGTAAAGGCTCTTTCTGATTTGGGAAGTAAAAAGAAGTGGGAGTTCACAACTACTCCGATTATGTCTACTTATATTTCAGCGGTTGTAGCTGGACCTTATGCGCATGTTAAAGATGAATATCAAGGCTCTAAGAAAATTCCTCTGGGAATCTATTGCCGAAAGTCTTTATTTGAACATCTAGACGCTGAAGAGATCTTTCAAATTACGAAGCAAGGTTTCAAATACTTCGAAGAAGTTTTTGGATTGGCATATGCCTTTGAAAAATATGATCAAATCGCGGTCGTTGATTTCAATTGGGGTGCAATGGAGAACGCTGGTTGCGTAACCTTCCGAGAAGAACTCTTGGTTTTCAGGTCAAAAGTTACAGAACGCATGTACAACGCCCGCGCCAACACAATCCTGCACGAAATGGCACATATGTGGTTTGGAAATCTTGTCACCATGAAATGGTGGGATGATCTTTGGCTTAATGAATCATTTGCTGAATGGTCTTCCTATTTGGCGCTTGTTGAAGCAACTAAGTTCACAAATTCCTGGACCGGGTTTAATGCCGAGCGAAAGAATTGGGCCTATCGCCAAGATCAGTTAACTTCTACTCACCCAATCGCCACAGATATGGTCGACATTGAGACCGTGAAAGCAAATTTTGACGGTATTACGTATGCAAAAGGCGCATCAGTTCTACAACAGCTTGTAGCTCATGTGGGTCGCGAAAATTTCATTGCTGGACTTAAAACTTATTTTGCAAAACATGCTTACAAGAACACAACCTTGCGCGACCTATTAAGCGAACTTGAGGTTACAAGTGGGCGAAAGCTTGATCCATGGGTTGCTACCTGGTTACAGACTGCAGGTGTAAATACTTTAAGACCTGTTCTGAAGATTAATGATGGAAAGTACGCAGAGATTTCAATCAAGCAAGAGGCTCCGACTATTCCCGTTGGTTCAACTGAACTCCGTCCTCATCGCATGGCGGTAGGGCTTTATGACTTACAAGGTGATGCGCTAAAGCTTCGTAAATCTGTAGAACTTGATGTTGAGGGTGAATTAACCAAAGTAAACGAACTTTCTGGAGAGAAGAATGCTGACTTACTCTTATTAAATGATCGTGACTACACATTTGCAAAGATTCGCTTCGACGAAAACTCGGTAAAAACTTTAAAGACTCACTTAGGGAAAGTCTCTGAAAGCCTTCCAAGAGCGCTCTGTTGGTCTGCATCTTGGGACATGCTTCGAGATGCCGAGATTTCGGCATCGGACTTTATTGAGATTGCAATCGCTGGCTTGCCCGGAGAAGATGACGTCACGACTGTTACAGCAATCGGTAATCAATTACTTTCAGCAATTGAAGTTTATTCTGCTGCAAAAAATCGTGATGGTTCTCGAGAAAAAGTTGCAAACGTAATTGGCAGATTGCTCGATTCGGCAAAACCTGGAAGTGACTTACAACTTCAATATGCCCGCATATTTGCATCAGTCGCTCATACCAAGGAGCAAGGCGCCAGAGTTCGTGAATTGCTCGAAGGTAAATTAGCGGGCTTAGTCATTGATGCAGATTTCCGCTGGTCTTTATTGATTTCACTTGTGGAGCGAGGACTTTCCTCTGAAAGTGAAATAGATGCAGAGCTTGAAAGGGATAACACCCTTACAGGTCAACTCGCTCATGAACGGTGCAAGGCAGCGTTTCCAAATCTGGCGGCTAAAGAAGCAGCATTTAAGAAAGCTACTGAGAATTTTGAAATTTCAAATTGGACCAGGCTCTCCGCAATTCAAGGCTTTGCAAGACCATTGCATCGCGAATTTCATGAAAAATTCATTGATCGCTACTTCGCTTTGATCTTGGACATTTACAACACAAAGTCATATGAAGATTCTTCAAACATCATAGATTTGCTATTCCCAACCTATGTGACAACCACTCAGACTTTGGCAAAAACCAATGATTGGTTATCGACTACCGGTAAGGATGCACATCCAACTCTAAGAAGGCATGTGACCGAAGCAAAAGATTCGCTCGAGCGGGCGCTGCGGGTACAAGCTGTAGATAAGTAAAGCTACTCAGAAATGTAGGTAAGAACTTCTTCCTTATATTTCTTCGCGCGTGCCTTTTTCAAGTTTTCGCTCGCTACTACAAATAACCAAACTGCAAGAAAAATTGCGACGGGAGCAACGAAGAACCAGATAAAGGCTTCTAGGAATGGAAGTGGTTCGCCAGGCATGGAGCCATCTTCATTAAGGAAAAGATTCATAAGATGAGTCTATGCAGTTGCTGCTGCCACGCCAAACGGTTCTAAATATGGAACCCATCTTTGATCAGCACGACCAGTTCCAAGAATTCGCCAGGCAGCACCAACAGGTTCTCTTGGCAAGGAGCGCAATCTCCAACCCAGTTCTTTTAAAGTCTTATCTGCCTTTAGGTGATTGCACTTATGACATGCGCTTACAACATTTTCCCAACTGTGATCGCCGCCTCGACTTCTGGGAATTACATGATCAATCGAAGTAGCTGTTGCAGCGCAGTAAACACATCGACCGCCATCTCGCGCAAAAATTGCTCTCCGCGAAAGCGGAACCGTATGGCGATAAGGAATTTTCACAAATTTATGTAAACGAATAACTGCCGGAAGAATTAATGAGCCTGATGCATATCGCAATTCAATTCCAGAATCTTCAACCATCGTGGCGCGATTGTTTAAAACTAAAATAAGCGCGCGTCTATCAGAAACGACACCTAGTGGCTCGTAGGTGGCGTTTAGAACTAAAGTCCTTCTCGTCGCTACCGACAAACTAAACCCCTTTGTTCGACGCGTGGCTCGCGTCGTGGGGGAAATCCTGCCCGAACTGTCTGCAAATTGTGCGGAATTTGGGTTAATTTCTTATAAAGTCCGGCTCAAATGGAGCTTCAAATAAGCGGGCGCGAACTTCTCGACTGGTTCCTGGGAGCCCCAGTTCGTATTTTGGTAATTCTGATTATTGCCCTTTTCCTCCAACGAGTCGCAACTCGAGCCATCACAAAGACTCTCGGCAAAATTGCCGAAGCTGATTTCATTCCGGGCGAGAAAACTCAAGTTACTAGACAGCGCGAACGTGCGCGTACTGCGGCTTCGGTTCTCAATAGTTCGTCCAAAGCTCTTATCGGACTCATATCTGGCGCAATGATTCTTGGAGAACTTGGTGTTGATCTTGGCCCACTTGTTGCTTCTGCCGGTGTTGTCGGTTTTGCAGTTGGCTTAGGTGCACAAGCAATAGTTCGTGATGTTTTTTCAGGGATCATAATGTTAATCGAAGATCAATACGGAGTTGGTGACAGCGTAGATGTACTTGATGTTAAGGGGAAAGTAGAAACTGTCGGTCTTCGCATCACAACTGTTCGCGATCGCGCAGGCACGCTTTGGTATCTTAGAAATGGTGAAATTCTAAAAGTTGGAAATTTATCTCAAAAAAGACGAGGTTGATTTACCATCGCCTCTGCCGCTGAAGTCAGATAGCTCCATAACTCAGATCTCAATTCAGAACTTA
>CAYRXG010000064.1:0-5361 GCA_964428285.1 uncultured Clavibacter sp. | reverse complement strand
TTACTCCGTGGGGGATAACGGCGATTATCGGGTTTTGTGTTTTGAATCCTTCTAAATCTAAAACAGCTCGAATTGAAACTGCTGCGACTTTTCCGAGCTCACGCTTCATTGAATCTAGGGTAAAACCCTCGGGATCTTTAGGTGTGAAATCTTGATCTTCAAAAACCTCATCAAAGGAACGTAGCGCTTTTTTGTATCCAAGTTCGATTATTGATTTCTTCTGACTTTGCTCAGCAACGATTACAAGATCAGAATTCAAAATCCGATTTTCCTCATTGAATATGGTTGTCGAGGAATTCTTAGGGGCGTCCAAACCCCACTCTATTGAAGTGGCTACAACCGATTCCAAAATCGGCGTTCCAAAAATGGCTTTGACGCCTGAAGAGTAAAACTCATATTGGGGAAAGTTTCGTGCAAGGACAATTTCAGCAAAAGGTGAGCGCGCCTGATTCATAGTACAAACGACCCCAATGCGCATGAGTTAAGGTTACTGTGTGGGTATCTCAGGGGGTCAATTCCGAAAGCATCGCATTGCTGCTGCGCTTTTTGCCGGGTACCTCCTCCTCTTGGGACTCTTTGTTTTCTTTCCAAGACCCATACTTGAAAGTGGTGATCCTTCTGCGATCGCCGAATTTCTCAAGAACAATGCCAATATTTTTTACAAAGTCCTCTACGCCGATACCAATAAAGTCGCAATAGCTAACTTTTTTATGCTCACCCCGTTTGTTTTGATCGCGCACCTGCTTTTCCCATCCATAAGAAAACGCACACTGGCGCTCCTAGGTGCAGTTCTATCGCTGCTCATTGAGTTCGTACAGCGTTATATTCCGGGACGTGTCTCCGACGTTCAGGACATCTATTCGAATGTCATCAGCGTCCTAATCGGGCTAGCGCTTATTCGGTTTTTGCACGCTATATACCAGCGCTATCCCGCGTAGCGCTCCACCAGGTACGGGCATTACCACCTCCTGCCGTTGCCACCCTCTGCTAAAGGCGCGGAAAAAGTTAGTCTTTTCCCATTAGCCGGCATACCAACTAGGGGGTGAAGCGATGGAGTTAATTCAATACTGGCGCTTAATAGTGCAAAATCGCATCATCATCGCTGTAAGCACACTTATTGGTGTAATTGCTGCGGCTGCAATTACCTTTACAACAACCCCACTTTATGAATCACAAGCAGAAATTTTCGTATCAACACCGGCTTCAACTTTGGATATTTCAGCACTTGCTACAGGCTCGAGTTTTTCACAGCAACGCGTTAAGTCATATGCGCAAATTGTTGATAGTCCGCTAACTCTTGAACCAGTAATCCGCGAACTTGGTTTAAAGATGACGACAACAGAACTCGCCGGAATGATCACAGCTTCCGCACCCCTTGATACAGTATTGATAACCCTCACAGTTACCGATACGGATCCGCAACGAGCCGCAGATATCGCTAATGCGGTTGCAGATCAATTCGGAGTAACCGTTAGTGACCTAGAACTATACGGAATTGGTATCGATTCACCAGTTAAAGTTTCTACAGTTGAATATGGATTGCCAGCTAAAGCACCTGCTTCACCAAAGAAAGCAATCAACTTAGCCCTTGGATTGCTGCTTGGGTTTGGACTTGGTGTAGGCCTAGCTTCACTTCGCAGATTACTTGATAACACGATGAAGAATGAAGATGATTTACTTGGTACCCCGCTTCTTGCAGCTGTCGGATTTGATGCTCTTGCGGATGAAAAGCCGCTAGTCACACAAATTGGACGCTATGCCGCACGCACTGAAGCATTTCGTACATTGCGCACTAACTTACAATTTTTGAGCCCTGATGCACATCCACAAGTAATCGTTATGACATCTGCGCTTCCTAATGAAGGAAAGACAACTTCCTCTATTAACTTGGCTCTATCACTTGCTCAAGCGGGCGCAAAAGTCGTTTTAGTTGAAGCAGATCTGCGTCGTCCTAAAGTCCCAATTTATCTAGAGATGTCGACTATGTCTGAGGGCTTAAGTGAGTTGATTTCTGGCCCTGCCAAAATTACCGCCCAATCTTTAAAATCTAAACTTCACCCTTACGAATCAACTGGTTTAAAGGTTCTACTCTCAGGAAAAGTTCCACCTAATCCATCAGAACTTCTCGGCTCAAATAAGTTTGACGAGCTAGTCAGCGTGCTTCGCAGCCAATTTGAGTATGTAATCATCGATTGCCCGCCGCTCCTTCCGGTTACCGATGCTGCGATCGTTTCAGCAAAAGCAGATGGTTGTGTCTTGGTTGTGCACGCTGGTGTAACTAAGAAACCTCACTTCATTGGTTCTCGCGATGCAGTTAAAGCTGTCGGCTCAACAATTCTTGGTGTGATCATAAATAAGATTCCAGAATCATCACTCGAATACGAATACGGCTATCGCTATGGTTACCCTCGCTACTACGGTGCGAACTACCGTCCATATGCAAAGCGTGGAGCAGAAGAAAGTCAATACGCACCTAGCGCCGATATTTTAGATCGCCAAGCGCTGGAAGATAACTTCCAGCACATCAAGGGCCAACGCTTTAAAGAAGAGCTAAAGCGCCAAGATGCACCGGTGAAGAGTTCAAAGCGCGCTTAGTAAGCGCCTTTACCTTTAAAGACGGCGCCAATCGTTGAGACGATGATCCAAAGATCTCTGGTGAAGCTCCAATTGATTAGATAGTTCAAATCCAGTGCCACGCTGGTGCGCAGATCTAGATCAGAGCGACCGGAAATTTGCCAAGGACCAGTAATTCCAGGTTTGGCAATCAAGCGGCGCTCATAGATCGAGTTATAAACACTCACCTCACTTGGCAACGCTGGACGTGGCCCCACAACCGACATGCTGTTATTTAAGACGTTTAGGAACTGTGGCAGCTCATCTAGTGAGTACTTACGCAAAATTCGTCCTACCGGCGTAACACGGGGATCCTGCTTATTCTTAAATATGACGTGATCGCCTGCATGGACATTTTCGACTTCATGGACAGTCTTGTCTGCGCCCTTAACCATCGAACGGAACTTATAAAACTTAAAGGTACGACCGTTTAGACCTACACGCTTTTGAGAGTAAAAGATCGGCCACCCACTGCTTATCAAGACTGCTACACCGATTGCAATGAATATAGGGCTAAGCAAGATCATGACCGTGATCGAGAAGACAAGGTCAAAGGTGCGCTTTGCAATACGCCATGGCATCGAGATTTCAGACTTTTCAAAGGTTAAAAAAGGAATCCCTTCCTGAGGGGAGGGAATTAACCAGTAACCCAGATTGCCAGAATCAAGTGGAATCCAGTTCACGTGTAGCCCAAGATCTTCGCAGTAATGAATAAATTTTGAAAAGTTCGGATCTGATTCCATGCCCGGAAGCAGAAGCACCTCAGTGATCTTCTTATATCGGAGCAACTTATCGAATTCATCAATCCAAGAGCTGTTAATCGCAGGGCATACCAAGCGTGATGCGATCGTAAATCCCAATGTGCGGTGTGAGATAAGCCAATCGCTATGTTCTTCTAAATCTTTCTTATCCCGTCCAATAATCATCAGATTTGATGACACTTTCTTTCCCAAAATCATGGGACGTAAAACAAAAAGATAAATCCCAATTCGGGTAATAAAGAGATAGACCAAGCCACTGCCGAGCATCACCAGAAAGACAGAGCGAGAAAATGACGCCTTCAAGATAAACGAGAGAAAACCGAGGAAGAAAAAGTAGGTAAATGACCTCTTAATAATCATGCGCAAGTTAAAGACAACTAACGTGGCGTGATTGAAGCGATAAGTCCCGGTTGATATTAGGACCAAGATCCAAGTAACTACCAATACTGTCAGAATTCCTCGATATTCAAACTGGGCTATTGCTGGCTTGCCATCGACCATCGTTCGGGCATCAGGGAATCTAAAGTTGTATGCCGTAAATGCGGACGCCGCAATTGCCAAACTGTCCGGAATCAGCATTAGTGCCAGAATTACCACCTGCTGCGGATTGGCTCGTTCCTTCACACGTTGAGTAAAAGTCTTTTTCATCGCAGAGTCTCCTTATGGCTTATATCAATTACAAACTTCAATACCGTAAGGCTTCCAATTCGTTCACGAGACCAGCTAGTAGTAAAAGTATCAAAGAGCACAGAACCCAAACCTCGAGAATTTGAAGGTTCGCTCAGGGTGCCATCGTCACTAATCAGCACTTCTAAGGAATCGCCAACGCGATATGCAGCAATTGAAATATCTTTGGCGCCACCATGTCGTATTGAATTCACCACTGCCTCCTCAATCAACTGAGAAGCTATATCGCTGTAGTGATGGAGTTCGGCAAGCTCGCTTGGCAATTGGTGCCTTATGTTGGCAAGCCCGGACCAGGAATTAGCTAACTCTTCAATGCGCGCCGCTGGAATTCGCGCTGCGGGCTTTTCGTATGGCTGGGAGATCTTCTCCATTCGCTCGATAATCTGTTGAGTTAACTCCGGCGGGAAAAGATCGAAATCGCTCTCGGCCGCCTTTAGCAGAAGAAGTTTGCAGGCAAGCAATTGCGATTGAACTTCTGCGTGCAAATACTGCGCAAAGTCTGCATCGGCATTTCCCGACCGAGTTCTATCCAGGAGCTGTTCTAGTTCACCTTTTTTGATTAGTTCTCTTAAAAAGGAAAATACGAATTCTTGATCGTCATATAAAGATACAAGAAGTGTTCCAATCAAGAATATACAGATCTCAGCAACAATACTGATCAAGTAACCCTCAAACATTAGAGTTAGGGATTCCGAACCAGATCCCATGAAGTTGTATTGAGCTATGAATGTAACAGGATAGGTAACTAGTAAAGTTAGTGCAAAGAATCGCTTATTTTGATTGAGGTAATTATCTTCAGGAGTTGATCTGAAGACGATTAGATTGATAATCAAGGTAATACTTATCCAGATAGATTGAACAAAGAGTGTGCCCAAAAAACCAATTCGATTAGTCTGCGAAACTACAGCAAATGGAAAGGTAAGAAGAACTATCGCAACCACTGGTATGCGTTTGGCTTCCAACGTTCTCTTAATTATAGATAAGAAGCCTGTTTTAACCCAGATTAGCTCGCCATCGCGCCACCTTGATTTTGATAGCGGCTTTATGTATTCCGAAATCAAGACGTCAATTTCTCTTGATGCTGCTTTTAATTCATCACGAGTTGGAGATGAACCCACCGTTGCAACAATTTTCTCTTGTAAATGCCCGATAATGGAAGTCAATTCATGAGGCGAGGCTTTTGCTGCCGCAGGCATACCAACAATCTTTTTTTCAATGATTTCGTTTAAAATCTCTTTAACTCTAGATCGAAACGTCTTCCCATATTCCACGATTATTGCCCCGGTTTGATTCCAGTAAA
>CAYRXG010000063.1:0-5478 GCA_964428285.1 uncultured Clavibacter sp. | reverse complement strand
CGCAAGAAAACGTTGGCGGTTTTGGGCAAAATCTTGATCGATAGTGTCTCGTGCAACAACTGAATAGAACCTTGCCGTGCGACCATCTGATTTTGGGCGCAAGATTCGACCAAGTCTCTGGGCTTCTTCTTGACGAGAACCGAAGGTTCCCGAAACCTGGATTGCGATTGAGGCTTCTGGTAAATCAATCGAGAAATTGGCAACCTTTGAAACAACAAGACATTTCAATTCGCCAGTACGGAATTTTGCAAAGAGTTCTTCTCGTTCCTTAATAGGAGTTTCACCTTTGACGATTGGAACGTTTAGTTCTGCGGCAATTTCATCGATCTGATCAATATATTGGCCAATGATCAAAGTTTGATCTTGCGCATGTTTTCTGGCTAACGCAGTGACTACATTCTTTTTTGTGGCTGTTGTGGCACAAGAACGGTACTTATCCTCTTGTTCTGCGGTGGCATAAGTAAGACGTTCGTGATCTGTAAGGGTTACGCGAACTTCAACGCAATCTGCAGGTGCGATATAACCTTGAGCTTCGATCTCTTTCCAAGGCACATCAAAGCGCTTTGGTCCGATCAGCGAGAAAACTTCACCTTCCATGCCATCTTCACGAACGAGAGTTGCAGTTAAACCAAGACGGCGGCGAGATTGGATATCGGCGGTAAATCGGAAGATTGGTGCAGGTAATAAATGGACTTCGTCATAAATTATTAATCCCCAATCATGA
The DNA here is from genome assembly GCA_964428285.1 of uncultured Clavibacter sp. GTDB lineage: Bacteria > Actinomycetota > Actinomycetes > Nanopelagicales > Nanopelagicaceae > MAG-120802. The sequence goes on along the minus strand of CAYRXG010000063.1, from coordinate 4,754 downwards.
GAATCAAAGAGATCAAGGTGGGCATAGACGCCTTGCTTGCGAGTTGTCATTACTTGATAAGTTGCAATTGTTACTGGACGAATCTCTTTCTTTGCACCTGAGTATTCGCCGATCTCATCTTCATTAAGAGAGGTTCGTTTCAGTAATTCATCGCGCCATTGGCGAGCTGCCACAGTATTGGTAACCAGAATCAGTGTGGTTGCTTGGGCATGTGCCATTGCTGCAGCACCGACTAAAGTTTTACCAGCGCCACAAGGAAGTACAACAACACCAGAACCACCATGCCAAAATCCTTCAGCAGCGAGTTTTTGATAATCGCGTAACTTCCAACCATCTTCAGCAAGCTCGATTGGATGTGATTGGCCATCGACGTAGCCTGCAAAATCTTCAGCTGGCCAACCAAGGCGAAGCAGCGCTTGTTTTAAATGTCCACGTTGACTTGGGTGAACAGTGATTGTTTCATCATCAATTCGTGCGCCAAGCAATGGTGCAACTTTTTTAGCCCGAATTACTTCTTGTAAGACAGCCACATCTGTAGAAATAAGTATTAGTCCGTGGACAGGATGGGATTCCAGGCGTAAGCGGCCGTATCTGCCCATGGTTTCTGCAACATCAAGAAGAAGGGCATTTGGAACGGCGTATCTTGAATATTTAAGGAGGGTATCGATTACTTGTTCGGCATCATGGCCAGCAGCCCGGGCATTCCAAAGGCCCAGTGAAGTAAGGCGATAGGTATGGATATGTTCTGGAGATTTTTCTAATTCGGCAAAAGGTGCAATCGCGCGGCGACATTCAGTTGATAGTGGATGATCAATATCAAGAAGGAGCGTTTTATCGCTCTGGACAATTAGTGGACCGTCGCTCATTTGAGAATCTCGTTAACCATTTCTACTAATAACTTGCTTCGCTCTTGCATATGTGGAATCGAAACATTTTCGGTCAACGCATGTGCGCCACTGCCTACAGCGCCAAGTCCATCTAGAACCCGCGTGTGAATGCCGGCGAAGTTGCCATCGCTGGCACCTCCAACAACCGCAGATCCGATTGGTTTTATTCCTAATTTCTTAGCTGCTGCTTCACAGATTTCATAAAGTTCTTTAGTCGCGCTCTCTTCAAGTGGTGGTCGATTGATTCCGCCAGTGACTTCAATCTTTGCTTCTGGATGAGAAGGTTTTAGCGTGCGAATCTCTTTTTCAACTCGCTCCATTTCAGCCATAGTGAATGATCTGGAATCAATTTCAAGAGTCGCTAGAGCTGGAACGGTATTGGTGGTAGTTCCTGATTTAAGAACAGTTGGGACAACGGAAGTGCCAAGTTCTGGGCGATTTAGATCAATAATTTTTTCAACTAATTTAGAGATTTCAACGGTCGCGTTGATTCCTTTTTCTGGTTCTAATCCGGCATGTGCAGCGCGGCCATGAACAGCGATTGTGTACATCGCAGTTCCTTTACGTCCAACTTTAACTTTGCCATCGATTGCAGATTCGAGAACTAGAACCGCGCTTGCAGTTTTGCTAACTCTTTCAATTAATTCGCGAGAAGTTTCCGAACCAGTTTCTTCATCAGTGGTTGCGATAAGTGCGACCTGATTGTGATCAAGTTCTGTCATGGCATAAAGCGCTTGAATAAAACCAGCCTTCATATCGTAAGAACCAGGGCCTCGTGCAATATCGCCCGTAACTTCCCAGAGCGGTGTAAATGAACCTTTTGGCCAGACGGTGTCTAGGTGGCAGAGAAGAACAATCTTTGGAGATTTACTACCAAGCCAGAAAATCGGACGGCCCTTTTCATCAAATAATTCGGCGTTTTTACCAGTGACGCGTTTGCTTATTTCATCAGCAACTTTGATTACTTGGCGACAAGCAGCAAGATCTTCAGTTGGGCTCTCGCATTGAACAAGCGCCTTTAAATCATCGAGCATCGCCACAGGGTTAGTCTGCCGTAGGTTCATGAGAGCGCGACTCCAGTTATTCGTGCAATTTTAAATGGGGTTACGCCATTGGTCAGGTGATCACGGGCAACTAAGGTGCCAAATGAGATTGAGATTGGATCGATCACTCGCAGCGAGACCGCACCATTTGTATCGGCATATCCGATTTGAAGTGCGACGCCCTTGCCGAGATATTCATTAAGAAGATCTAAAGTTTCTTCGGCGGTGCTTCTGGGGATTTCACCGCTTGGTTTTCGTGAAGTTGTTCTCTCACCAGTGCGCAGCGTCTTGATTGCCATCGCCATCATCTCATTCGATGGCAGAGTTGGTTCGACAAAAGTGCGCTGGGGTTTTGGTTTTGATTTGGCTCGCAATGAAACTGGAATTTGAATAACTGAACCTTGTCCGTTTTCACCTGCAGGGAAATAACCAGCTTCGCGAAGTTCATCCATCATGTCAGAACTTTCGGCATCTCCAATTAAAACTTGTGGCGCAATCTGGCGAAGTCTTAAGTGTTCTAACTTCTTATCTTTCAAGATGGCAGCGATAACGGTTTCATCATCACAGCGGATGTAGCAATTAGCGTAACCAACTCGAAGGCGCCCATGTTTGCGGGCGATATCAGAGATTAAGTAATCAAGTGGTTGTGGAACTGGAGTCTTGGAAATCTCCTTTAGAAAAGTTCGAATTTCTTCACCGGTATGTCCATGATCAAGACCGCGACGAAGCGAGCTTTCGGAGAAGCGATAAACAGTTGCGCTGCCACGACTTTCGATATCAGCAAAGGTTGATAAATGGCGGGAGATTTCGATTGTTAGCGGCCCTGGCGCAATAGCGGTGTTATCGCCTTGAATCAGAATGTGATCAACAGGCTCTGGAAGCGCTTTATCTAATCCAAGCTTCTTCTCGTTTTCTAGATATTTCTTTGCAAAAGATGAGATTGCAAATGCGCCGGTGATTCCAAGCCATTCGGATTCGCGGACTGTCCAACTTATTAAATCTTGATTTACTGCCAGAGTCTTTCGATGTGGATAGCGCCAGGTAATTGCATTTGTCAGGGAAGTTAGATCTGGGGCGCTGCCTGAATTATCTGAAAATATTTCCAGAATTAACTTCTTAATTCGTGGCGCATTTGGGCGATCCACTTCGGGACCAAGTGCAGTTATATTTCGAGAATCGGTTCTGCCAATTAAGCCGGCTACCCGTGGACTTTGACGCCAAGCATCAACAACATCTCGCCATTGTTCTTCGTAGCTTTTGGTTTGGAAGATATCAAAGTTAGCGTTTGGCAGGATGCGTCCATCGCTTTCAATACTTATCAATCCAATTTGATAAGCAAGTTCTGCAATAAAAATTGCAAAGTTTTCAGCGACTCCAAGGTGTTCTGAGGATTTCTTTACATCGCGTACCCCTAGCCCACCAGATTGAATGGCGGTAGGGGTTTCTTCACCCCAATAGTTAAGTAGTTCGCTAATTAATCGAAGTAAAGTGGAGATCGCAGCAATCGCGGCTCGATCAGATTCAGATTGGGTAATTTTCTTTCCAGATACTTTTGGTTGGGTTGGTGAGATCTCTTTAAATAACTTATCGCCACGAAGATATAGCGCGACTTCTCTAGGCAACAGAACGGTTCTGCTATCAACTGGAATTAAGAAATGATTTTTAAGAAGCCACTCGATCGGGCTTCCTTTTTTATGGATATCTGCAACCTGACCCTTTGGTGGACCCCAAGTTAATTGATCTAATAATTCTTTTGCACCAGCAGGTGCTTTCGATAAGGCTTTGAAATCAATTGCTTTAGCAACAGTTGGGCCAAGGCCAGCAATATTTTCTCCCAAAATATCTCGCACCGCTCGTGGCGTTCGGAATTTCTTTCCATCCTGATAGATCAATCCGATCTCCCATAGTTGATCTAAAGCGGTTTTAGCGGAGATATCAGTTAAATCAGCGATCTCTTTTGCAGTGTAAGAAGTATCAAATAGAGCAGTGGCTTCCAGAATTTGTAGCTGCCATTTATTTAAAGTCTCGATGGCGCGGATCAAACTTGGTGATGATGTAGCCCGGGTGGCAAGTGCGCCGATATCTGCCGGAACAGGAGTTATCAGATCGGGGCGAAGTGAAAATAATTTAATTAGTTCTTCATCAGTGCGAGCGCGCAGTTCTTCGGCAAATGATGGTTGCGCAGCCGCAATTGATTGGGAAAGTGACATAACTGGCTAACGTTACCGCTATTTCTTGCGCGCTGTTAAATAAGTCCAAAAGCCAGCTAGCCTGGAAACAAATGGACCGACAAATCTATTTAGCCAACGTAATTTACGAAAATCATGTACCGGCCAACCTTGTGAGAATGAGATAATACGCAGTTTGGCATCTGGGTTTATGGCATTGGGATGTCCAACAGTATTTAACAGCGGCAAATCATTATGTGAATCCGAGTATGCATAGCACTCTTTAATATCGATATTTCTACTTTTAACAAGCGAAGTTACTGCTTTTGCTTTTTCAATCCCATGAAGTAAACGCCCAGTGATATTGCCGGTATACCTGCCATCTTTAATTTCAGCAATTGTGCCAAGGGCACCAGTAAAGCCAAGCTTTTCTGCAATTAGATCTGCAAAATCTTTTGGTGATGCGGTAACTAACCAAACTTCATCGCCTTGGGATTGATGACGCTTTGCAAGCGCCATCGTGCCACTCCAAAGGGAAGGAGAGACAAATTCTTTATAAATATCCTCACCGATAGCGCGAATCTCATCAACTTTATGCCCGCCAATAAAATCAGTAGCAGCTTTTTGAAATCTTTCGATAACTTCTTTCTTCTCAG
>CAYRXG010000062.1:0-5479 GCA_964428285.1 uncultured Clavibacter sp. | reverse complement strand
GCTCTCCTATCGGTACAAACTTTCGATCCTCAGGACCGGTGTAATTGGCGCTTGGCCGAATAATTTTATTGTCATGACGTTGTTCCATCACATGGCCAGACCAACCCGTGATGCGCGCAAAGATAAATATTGGGGTGAAAAAGCTGGTTGGAATTCCCATCTCCTTATAAGCAACTGCCGAGAACCAATCTAAATTCGGAAACATCTTCTTTATCTCCCACATAACAGATTCAATTCTCTCAGCAACAGAATAGAGAAGCGGTGAATTGTTTTCTTCTGATAACTCTTTGGCTATCTGCTTAATTATGGGGTTTCGCGGATCCGAGATTGTGTAGACGGGATGACCGAATCCAATTATTACCTCTTTGTTAGCTACTCTAGTTCGAATATCAGCTTCTGCTTCATCTGGTGATTTATATTGTTCTTGAATCTCCAGGGCAACTTCATTTGCGCCACCATGCTTCGGACCTCTTAGGGCGCCAATTGATCCAGTAATTGCAGAGTAAATATCAGAACCTGTGCCTGCTATAACGCGACCAGTAAAAGTTGACGCATTAAATTCATGTTCTGCATAAAGAATTAGCGAAATATGCATCGCTCTAATCCAGGATTTTTTAATTGGTTTCTGATGAAGCAGATAGAGAAAATGCTCTCCGATTGAGTTTGCTCCAGAATCTAGTGAGATTCTTTTACCATTATTTGCAAAGTGGTACCAGTACAAAAGCATTGAGGGCGTGCATGCAATCAAACGATCTGCAACATCTCTGGCATCGCTATCGCTATGGGAATTCGGTTCGGGAATATGACATCCGAGTGCTGATACTCCGGTTCGAATTACATCCATTGGGTGTGCAGATTTCGGAATATTCTCCAAAATATTGAGTACTTGTGCTGGTAAATCTCTAAGTTGAGCCAATTTATTTTTATATTTTTCGAGCTCGGAACTTGTAGGTAATTCTCCGTAAAGAATTAAGTATGCAACTTCTTCAAATTCGCAATTAAATGCAAGGTCAGAAATGTCATAACCTCGATAATGAAGGTCGTTGCCACTTCTGCCAACAGTAGAAAGAGCAGTATTTCCTGCAGGAACTCCAGAAAGTGCTACCGATTTCTTAGGTTTAAATTCGCTCATTCCCCGCGCTGCTCACTTTGAAACTTATCCAAGGCTGATTCATATTCATGATAATTTATCGATTGATAAAGCTCTTCTCGAGTCTGCATTGAATCAATTACCGACTTTTGAGTTCCTTCATTTCTGATTGTTTGATAGACATTTTCCGCCGCTTTATTCATCGCTCGAAATGCTGACAGCGGATAGAGCGCCATAGCTACATTTGCCGACTTTAATTCGGTAGTAGTGAACAAAGGTGTCAGCCCAAATTCCGTTAGATTGGCCAAGATAGGCGCACCTACTTCGGTAGCGAATCGACGATAAGAATCGAGGTCCGTTAATGCTTCTGCAAAAATTGCATCGGCTCCGGCGCTTACATAAGCCTTCGCTCTGGCGATAGCCGAATCAATTCCTTCGATTGCCACTGCATCAGTTCTGGCAATCAGATAGAAAGAGTCCTCGCCTCGGGCCGAGACTGCAGCTTTAATGCGATCGACCATCTCCTGTGTTGCAACAACTTCTTTGTTAGGACGATGTCCACATCGTTTGGCTAAAACTTGATCTTCAATTTGAGCGGCTGCAGCGCCGGCAGAAATTAATGATTTGATCGTTCGCGCAATATTAAATGCCGATGGGCCAAATCCAGTATCAATATCTACTAGCAATGGCAGGTCACATACCGAGGTAATTCGTCTTACATCAATTAGAACATCTTCTAGGGTGAGAATTCCGAGATCTGGAACTCCGAGTGATCCAGCAGAAACTCCGCCACCAGAAAGATAGATTGCTTTAAAACCAGCGGACTTAGCTAGAAGTGCATGATTAGCATTGATTGTTCCGACAATTTGTAGCGGTGATTCATCGCGAAGAGCTTCGCGGAACCGTTTGCCAGCCGGAATCACTACGCGAATCTATCACCGAGTTGGTCTTGCAGTCTAAGCAGATCGAGAGCAGCAACAGTGCTGTCATACCCCTTATCTTCTTTACTGCCATCAGCTCCTGATCTTGCGATGGCCTGCTCAACATTATCGACAGTTAGAACTCCAAAACCAATTGGTTTTCCAAGTTCCAAAGTTAAATTCATGATTCCATTTGTGACGCCTTGGCAGACATAATCAAAATGTGGAGTCTCTCCTCGTACAACAACTCCAAGTACAACTGCTGCATCTGCGCCATTTTCTAATGCGTATTTTGCAGCTAAGGGAAGTTCAAAAGATCCAGGTACTTCTAAAACTTCATAATCGGTTACCTGTGCATCACTTAGTGCGCGTTTTGCGCCAAGTACAAGAGCATCACAAATCTCACTATGCCAACGTGCCGTTATTATGCTTACTTTCGCATCGGAAAGATCTTTAAGCTTTATCTTTGGTGATGGTCCCGACATCGCTCTGCCTTTCTAGTAATAAATGACCCAAACGATCCCTCTTTGTCTGAAGATATTCTTGATTGTGCGGATTTGCTGCGGATGGCAACGGTTGTATCTTGGTATTAATTCCAGATTTAATTAGAGTTTCGGCTTTCTCAGGATTATTAGTTAGCAACGTTACTGAATCGATATGAAGTTCTTTTAAAATTTCTGCGGCATCTGAAAAATCTCTCTCGTCGATATTGTGTCCTAAGGCAAGATTGGCGTCGACCGTGTCCAGTCCAGATTCTTGCAATAAATATGCCCTCAATTTCTCACTTAATCCAATGCCTCTGCCCTCTTGGTCGCGAAGATAAATAATTACACCACTGCCAACTTTGGAGATCTCCGCAAAAGAATCAGCAAGTTGATCACCACAATCGCAACGTTGCGAGCCAAAAACATCACCAGTCAAACATTCAGAGTGAATTCGAAGTAGGACTGGCTCCTTCTTGATATCTCCCAATTTCAAAATAGCGTGCGTTACGCCGCCTTTTCCTGAAAAAGAAGTTATCTGCCAATCTTGATTAGCACGTGGCAGTTTTGCCCAATTGAGCGATTCACTTAAGTTTGTCCCAAGACTCTGAGAATCTTTTGCAAGCTCTTCAATAGTAACAATTGGAATGTGATGTTCAGCAGCAAATTTGAAGAGACTCTCTCCTCTCATCATCGAGCCATCCTCATTTACCAATTCGCAAATAACACCAACCGGCTCTTTACCGGCTCGAAGACACATTTCAATAATTGCTTCAGTGTGACCTCTACGTTCTGCTAATCCGCCGGGAACTGCAATCAACGGAAAAATATGGCCCGGCCTAATAAAGTCTTCTGCCCGCGCATTAGGATCTGAAAGCGCTCTAATTGTGTTCGCTCTTTCCGCAGCGCTAATGCCGGTCGTTATTCCATGTTTTACATCAACTGTAACCGTAAAAGCTGTTCGCTTAGTATCCTGATTATTTTTAACCATAAGAGGAAGATGTAATTCGCGAGAGCGAGTTTCCGTCATAGCAACACAAATAACACCCGAGGTATGGCGGATCATAAATCCAATTTTCTCCGTACTCGCTGCACTGGCAAGCAAGAATAGATCGCCTTCATTCTCGCGATCTGCATCATCAGTGACAATTACAAAATCGCCATGCGCAAACTTTTCGATTGCATTCTTTAGAGTTGTTGGATCAGACATTTTTCTTAGCTTCCATGAGGCGTTCTACGTATTTCGCCAGAATATCAACCTCTATATTGAGTAAATTTCCTGGCTTTTTAATGCCCAAATTAGTTTTCGACAAAGTCTCAGGGATCAACCAGAGGGTTACTTCATTATCCAAAATATTGCCGACTGTTAAAGAAACACCATCGACAGTTATCGAGCCTTGATTGACAATGTACTTTACTAAATTATTCGGGATCTCAATAACAAACTTATTCCATTTCTCTCCCTCAGAGTTTTCCTTTACCTTGGCAACTCCATCAACATGCCCTTGGACAATATGACCACCAAATCTTGAATTTGCTGCCATAGCAAGTTCCAAATTAACTAAGTCCCCAACTATTAAATTTCCTAGCGAAGTCAAACTTAGAGTTTGAATCATCACATCTGCTTGAAATGACTCGCTATTTTTTGAAATTGCTGTCAAACAAACGCCATTTACACTTATAGAGTCTCCGATATTGAGTTCAGATAAAAGCGTTGTCTTAATAGTAATAAGTGCTGACTCCGCTCGTTTTTCCAGAGCTATAACTTCACCTTTATCGGCGACTAAACCAGTAAACATTATGAGCTCCGTTTCATGAGATGAATTCGAAGATTAGGATTATCAGTACCTAGAGTTACTACTTCTCGTATTTCAAATTCAATCCGATCTTGAATATTAGTTACTCCCAAATCAGTAACGACAGATTTACTTCCACCGAGAAAAGTTGGGGCCTGGTAAAGAAAAATCTCATCTGCGAGGCCATCACGTAGAACTGCTGTCGTCAATCCGGGCCCAGCTTCAACCAAAATTCGATTCCAATCATTTTCGCTTGCTAATTGCAATAGCTGCGATAGATCATGATTTTGAAGAAAATATGTAACTGCGCTTCCCTTTCTAATTTCAGCTTCCAGAGGAACTTGGCGATTGCCTACGACTACTCGAGCAGGATTAAATTCGGTGATTCCATTGCGATCTACATTTCGGACAGTTAATGCAGGATTATCTGCGATAACCGTTCCGGTGCCGGTAATAATCGCGTCGCACTCACTACGCAAAAGTGCGACATCGGCTCTAGCACTTTCAGAGGTAATCCATTTAGAACTGCCATCTTGCGCTGCAATTTTTCCATCTATTGAGGTAGCTAGTTTCAATGTGATGTACACATTTCCGGTTCTTATTTTTTTCAACCATGCGCGATTGGAGAATTCGACTTCATTCGAAAGGATGTCCTGCGTGACTTCAATTCCCGAATTTTGAAGAGACTTAGCACCACCGCTCGCTACCTTATTCGGATCAGAAACGGCGTATATGACTCTCTTTATGCCTGACTTAATAATTCTTTCTACGCAAGGTGGAGTTTTACCGTGGTGATTACATGGCTCAAGGGTCACTACCAAAGTTGCGCCCTTTGCTTTTTCTCCGGCAGCATCCAGTGCATTAACTTCAGCATGTGCGCCGTGGTTAGCTCGAGAGTGAAATCCTTCACCAACTAAATTTCCGGCAGCATCGATAACTACTGCGCCGACAATGGGATTTGGATAAGTAAGTCCGAGGCCAAAAAGTGATAACTCATTTGCGCGACGCATCGCCGCTTCAATTGAGTACATCGCAACCTCCGGAAGATTTCCGGGGTGCAAAAAAGACGCGCGACTATCGCGCGAATTGTTCCCTCTCATCCGGACTTTAACCGTCGGTTCTGGAATTTCACCAAATCCACCGATAGCTGGCGGCTAGCGGGTCGCAGACTTTAACTGCCGGTTCGGAATT
>CAYRXG010000061.1:0-5575 GCA_964428285.1 uncultured Clavibacter sp. | reverse complement strand
CAGATACTCGTGGTTTTGGACCGCCGTTGATGTTTCCGTATCGATGATGAGTTACAGAAACAGATTGTTCAAGTAGCCAACGAGAAGCTTCGATATCGCCGCGTTGTGCGATAGGGCGATGATCAACAGAGATTCCTCTACTTAGCAATTCTGCTTTTGGAGGATTAGATGATGCTAGCCAACGAACTTTGGAGTAATCGCCTGATAACGATTGATAGTCGCTTGCGATAACTACTTCTGCTTTTGTGATTGAGGTTATGTAATTGATTAATTCAAGTTCAACATTTGTCGTTGTCTCATCAACAAATACCAGAATTGGCTTTGAGTATCGTCGATATCTTTGGTAATTCTTTTCGACACTTAATCCAGAATGATCAATGGCTTTTGAGCCAACTGAACTCCACCATTTTTCAACTCCGAATTTAGCCGCCCGGATATCGGTGACACGGGGCCAGATTCTTAAGGCATTCACATAATTCCAGCCGCCAGCTTTTGCATTTGGACCCACGGAAGATCGCTTCCAACCGCCAAATGGTTGTCGATTGACGATAGCGCCAGTTGTTCCGCGGTTTACATAAAGATTTCCAGCTTCAATGCTATTAATCCATTCTTCGCACTCAAATTGATCTAGTGATTGGATACCTGCCGTTAAACCGAAATCAGTTTCGTTCTGCCACTTGATTGCCGTTTGAAAATCTGGTGCTTCAATAACCGCAAGTACTGGACCAAACCATTCGTTGCGATGTGACCAAGAGCCTGCCTTAACTCCGACTTTAACGCCTGGTTGCCAGAGTAATCCAGCTTCATCTAATTGTTTTGGTTCAACTAACCAGCTTTCACCTTCATCCAAAGTTGCTAAGGCGCGAGATAGGGCATTTTCGGGTTTGCGAATTACCGGACCAACGGAAGTTGAAAGGTCCCAACCAGCGCCCACTTGTAGCGAAGAAACCGCATCCTTTAGTTGTCGGAAGAAGGAAGGATGGTTGTAAATAGAGGTATCAACGATTGCTACTGATGATGCCGAACACTTTTGACCAGCATGGCCAAATGCTGATTGCACTAAATCTTTAACAGCGCCGTCGATATCTGCACATGCAGAAATCAAAGTTGCATTCTTGCCGCTAGTTTCGGCAAGCAAGTTAATTTCTGGATTCCAGCTTGTGAATAGCGCTGCAGTGTCAAATGATCCAGTAAGAATTACACCATTAATCTCAGGATGTGTAACCAAATACTTGCCATCTTCATCATCGCGCATTGGCAAAAATTGGAGGACATCTTTTGGCACTCCACCCTCCCAGAGATGACTTGCAACTTCATAAGCGGTCGCAACTGTTTCTGGAGCAGGTTTTAGAATTACGGTATTGCCGGCGGCAAGTGCGGCACAGACGCCACCCATCGGAATTGCGTAAGGAAAATTCCAAGGTGGAACAACGAGAATTGTTCCAAGGGGAGTTGAAGGTCCGAAATCTCGAGCGGAGTGCGCGTAGAAGTTTGCAAAATCAATTGCTTCACTTATTTCAGGAACGGCTTCAGCGATTGTTTTTCCAGCATCTCTTGTATTACCGCAATGGTTTCGCTCTGATTGCGATCCATAGCTTGGGCAGCTGAGCGAAGAATTTCAGCGCGATCATCAATTGAAAGAGAACTCCATTTTTCTTCTGCGCTTTTCGCAATTTTGATGGCAGTATCAACTAGTTTCTTATTTCCAACTGCATAGTGATACCAAGTTCGCTCACCGTCAGAAGGATCTTTGCCTTCTTCCAGTTCGCCATCGAAATATTCCTTTCCACCGATGACCGCTGGAATCTCCCAGTCTTTTACGTTTTTAAAGCGTTTAAGGGATTTGTGAAGCTCTGAGAGGAACTTTGGATCGGTTGGATCTGCTTCACTGTGATTTGAGAATCCATTATCAAGCTTTTGCGTAGCAGGGATATGGCGAAGCGATTTAGTACTTATCGTGTGCCGTTCATCGAGAGATCTTCGGAATCTGCTTTCTTGATCTTTAAATACTTTTTGATTATCTCCAATCTCAAAAGCAGCCCGCAGATAATTCTCCGGTGAAGTATTTTCATCCAAGCGTCGTACTAGATACGCAACTGCTGCAGCAAAATCATTGGGCTTAGTTACTGGTGCATACAGAAGAACGGGATGTCCCGATTTGGTCAGAGATAACGCTTCGGCATTTGCCATGCCTTCGAGCATCTCTACATCCATTTGATCTAATACTCCGCGATCTTTTGCAACCGCCAGTGCCCAAGAAAGATGGAAAAGATTATGCGAGGCGATTCCAATTCGCACCGCTTTGGCATTTTCTTTTCGGAGCGCGATGTCTACAAGCCGCAAATATGATGCATCAACATCTGCTTTGCTTCGATAGGGCGCTGGAGACCAACCATGCATTTCAGCTTCGGCATGTTCCATGGCGAGATTTGCACCCTTAACTATTCGGATTTTTATATGCGACTTAGTTTTTGCATATCGCTCTTTGGACCACTCACATAGATCAAGAAATACTTCATGAGATTCCGGTAAGTAGGCTTGGAGAACAATTCCAGCATTGGTCTTCGAAAACTCCGGCTCATCGAGAACGGATTTGAAAGTAGCAACCGTCATCGCAAGATCACGGTATTCCTCCATATCTAGATTGATAAAGACATCATTGGAGTCTGCTTCACGATATAGCTCACGAAGTCTTTGGGTAGCTCTTTGCTGAGAGCCAGCAACATCTACTGTAAGCAATTGAGCAACTATTGCTGAGAGTTTTACTGAGATATATCCAACTTCTGGCCGACGAATCATTTCAACGATTGATTGGAATCTATCCTCGGCTTCTTGATGACCAAGAACTGCTTCTCCAATCACATTGATATTCAGCGCAACGCCACTAGCACCACGTTTCTTAACATGCTTGCTTAATTTCTCAGTTCGCGAATCGAGAATCAAATCTTTTGAATAGGAGCGAACTCGCCAGTGAACAATCCTGACGATGAATCCTGGAAGAATTGGCGAAAGCAATGCAATAAAGCGAATTCCAAGAGAATTAATTAATCCAAATCCTCGAATGGATGCCTTGGCAGCGGCGCGACGAAGCAATCTCGTTGCAGCTCTTGGCGAACTAATTCGCATAACTTCATCAGTCAACGTGATGGTGGCTTCAATAGCGCCACTATCTTTAAATAATCTTGCAATCCGTTTGCGGTTAGATTTTTCGCCAAGTTTTCGCAACTTGGCAGCACCCGCAATTAAGTCTTTTGCATTCTTTATAGAAGTTTCTGAAAGATGATCAATCGACATATCAGTCTCAATCATTCTTATAACCTTCCATTGGAGTTGCGGCGATTGCAAGGCCGCCAGTTGCGACAGCGACTGCGCCAAGGATAGTTCCCCAAGCCAGTCGGTCACCTTCAATCATGTAATACGCAACCCCCAGGGCAATTAGATTTGCCATCACAATTGCACCACGTCCGTATCTCTTCGAACGAACCATGCCGCGCCCGGCAAAGTAGAGGCCGGTGCCACCGACTAATAGAAATAGTATTTCGGCAATCATCGCATCAAGTTCAGTCAGTTCGGATGTTGCACTTCTTATAAAAAGGTAAATTGCTAGGAGAATTAAGAAAAGCGCTTCAAGATTTACAAGTAGTGCTGCAACGCGACGAATGCGCATAGTCAAAGAATAGGGGATGAGATTTGAGTTCTCTTTCCCATTGACGTCCGGCAAGGTTGGTGCATGAGTGAACTTATTCACGACCCACTTACCGGCTTGATGACACCTTTTTATTTCTACGAGAGCGCTCGCAGATTGCAGTCTTGGGCAAACCGGAGAGAGCAACCTTTGACTCTCATCTCGATCAAGTTATTAGGGCTGAGCGAGGATGAAATAACAGGATCTGCCCATCAACTAACCGAAGAGTTGCGTGGTGGTGATCTCTTAGCTCGAATGGGGAAAGAAGTATTTGTCTTGCTTCTCTTAGGTGATTTATCTGGAGCAAAACATTTGGTCTTTCGATTAGAAAATAAGGTAAAGCCTCGTTTGGAATACAACTCAACTCAATTGCAAAGTAATGAAAGTTTGGTATCTGCCCTCGAAAGATTAGAAATCTAACGACGTTGGGCGCGCCCGGCAGGAATCGAACCTGCGACAACCCGCTTAGAAGGCGGGTGCTCTATCCGACTGAGCTACGGGCGCATTGAGTTCACGAATTCTACCGAGCAACCGATAGGGTTTCGCCTCGTGGCAGAGTTCATTTATACGATGAAAAAAGTGCGCAAAGCGCACGGCGACAAAGTAATCCTTGATGATGTGACATTGATGTTTCTGCCTGGTGCAAAGATTGGCGTTGTAGGTCCAAATGGCGCAGGTAAATCAACAGTTTTACAAATGATGGCAGGTTTACAGCAACCATCAAATGGTGAGGCTTATTTAACTCCGGGATATTCCGTTGGAATTCTGCTGCAAGAGCCACCACTCGATGATTCGAAAACAGTTTTAGAGAATGTACAAGAAGGCGTTGCCGAAACAATGGCGCTCAAGAAACGTTTTGACCAAGTTTCAGAAGAGATGGCAAATCCAGATGCTGATTACGACAAGTTATTGGCAGAGATGGGAACATTGCAAGAAAAACTAGATCATCTAAATGCTTGGGACTTGGACTCTCAACTAGAACAAGCGATGGATGCACTTCGCTGTCCGCCACCAGATGCAGATGTAAAAGTACTTTCCGGCGGAGAACGTCGACGAGTTGCACTCTGTAAATTGTTACTACAGAAGCCAGATTTACTTCTTCTAGATGAGCCGACAAACCACCTTGATGCTGAATCAGTTCTTTGGCTCGAACAATTTCTCTCAAAATATGAAGGTACGGTAGTTGCGATTACTCACGATCGTTATTTCTTGGACAATGTCGCGCAATGGATTTTAGAACTAGATCGAGGACGTGCTTATCCATATGAAGGCAATTACTCAACTTATCTTGAGACTAAGGCGACACGTTTAAAGGTTGAAGGGCAGAAAGATGCAAAGCGCGCGAAACGGTTAGCAGAAGAATTAGATTGGGTTAGACAAAATGCCAAAGGTCGTCAGGCTAAATCAAAAGCTCGTCTTGCTCGCTATGAAGAAATGGCTGCGGAGGCTGAGAAGGCACGAAAACTTGATTTTGAAGAGATTCAAATTCCAATGGGACCTCGACTTGGAAATATTGTCGTTGATGTCGAAAATCTAAGTAAGGGCTTTGGCGAACGGTTACTCATCGATAATTTATCTTTCTCACTTCCGCGAAATGGAATCGTTGGCGTAATTGGTCCAAACGGAGCCGGAAAAACTACGCTCTTTAAAATGATTCTTGGTTTAGAAAAGCCAGATTCAGGTTCCATAAAAGTTGGCGAGACGGTAAAGGTTTCATATGTTGATCAATCTCGTTCCGGAATTGATCCTAAGAAATCTCTCTGGGAAGTTGTTTCCGACGGTCTTGACTTTATGAAGGTAGGACAAGTCGAAATGCCAAGCCGAGCATATGTATCAGCTTTCGGCTTTAAAGGACCTGATCAACAAAAACCGGCAGGAGTTCTATCTGGC
>CAYRXG010000060.1:0-5600 GCA_964428285.1 uncultured Clavibacter sp. | reverse complement strand
TTATTCGTATTGCCAATTGCGCTGCCGGGCATAGTCACAGGTATCGCGCTTAATAACGTATTTACAAATTTCTTCGGAAAACTAACTTTCTACACAATTGTAATTGGCCATGCCACATTTTGTATCGTGGTCGTATTTAATAATGTGGCGGCGCGTTATCGTCGACTTGGCACTAATTTGCAAGAAGCAAGTATGGATCTGGGTGCAAGTAGATTTACAACTTTTAGATTGGTTACCTTCCCACTAATCAGAAGTGCTCTAGTTGCAGGCGGTTTACTTGCTTTTGGACTCTCTTTTGATGAAATTATCGTCACAACATTTACTGCAGGTGCAGGTCAAACCACGCTGCCAATTTGGATTTTCCAAAATCTCTTTAGGCCAAATCAAGCGCCTATCGTGAATGTGGTCGCCGCAGCACTAATCTTGATCTCAATCTTGCCCATCTATCTATCGCAAAGGCTTACTGCAGATAAATGATTAAGTTCTTACGAAGAAGCCTCATCACCGTAGTCGTTCTGTACTTATCGCTCTTTGGTTTAACAAAGGCGATTCGATATCCAGAACCAATTGCAGCAATTCGTCTTGGCTTGGCTCCTGCTTCAAAAACTCCGGATCTAATGCCCTGGCACGAAATCGCACCTGCAGCAAAGCCAATAGATATCCCGCGAGATAAAGAAGAGATGCCAAGTGAAGTGCAATATAAAAAAGCACCGCTTGCCTGGGAAGATTTCTTAAGCGAGACGAAAACAAATGCATTTCTAGTTATTAGAAATGGCGTTTTAACTTACGAATGGTACAAAGACGGCTTTGCCGCCGATACTAGATTCCCATCTTATTCAGTCGCTAAAACCATGACTTCAATCATGATTGGCCAATTGATTGCAGCTGGAAAGATTAAAGAGAGCGACTACTTTGTAGATTATTTTCCAGAATATAGAAACGGAACTGATTTCGATAAAGTAACAGTTAAGTCCCTGCTTGATATGCAAGGCGGAGTTGGAGTTTCTGATAATTATCCAACTGGACCGCAAGGTTGGGGAGTCGCTATTGCCCAGATGTATGCCACCACAGATTTAAATTGGTTCCTTGGCAATAATCGAAAAATGGCTTTTGCTCCAGGAACTTCTGCCGAGTATCGAAGTGTAGATACTCAGATGTTGGGAATGATCATAAAGAAAGTAACTGGAATGCGGATTACAGATTACTTCAGTGAAAATGTCTGGCAGAAAGTTGGCGCTGAATTTCCCGCAACTTGGAATGTCGACCGCGTAGGTGGAACTGAAAAGACGTTCTGTTGCTTTAATGCATCCGCACGAGATTACGCACGCGTCGGATTAGCAATCCTAAATGGCGGATATTCCGGCTCTAATCAGATAATTACTCGCGATTGGTTAAATCGAATGAAGACTCCAGTTGTGACTTTAGATCATGGCTGGGGATACGCAGCTCAGGTTTGGCATCCATTCCCAAATATTTCCATGGCCCTTGGATTACATGGTCAATTTATTTTCGTAGATCCAGAATCTCGAACCGTAATCGTTAAATTAAGTGATAACCCAACCGGTTCAGATAATGAGGAACCAACCGCTGAAGTCTTGTACGCCTTATCGCAAGCCAAACGGTAAATCTGGTTTATCGGTAATTACACCTGCTATTTCCCACTCGCCTATTTTCTTTAGATATTTCTTCTCATTTACGGTCCAGAGAAAAATCTCTTTTCCTTTTAGTCGGTTACGAACCCATTTTGACTTAGCAAATAACTCGACATCAACCGCAACGCTTTTTGTTGGGATATAGAACAATCGCCAACGGTGCGCGATCACGTATGCAACATCGTGATGTTTCCGCAGGAATCTTCGGACTGCTAATAACGAGAAGGACATTAACGTGACTCGGATATCCCTAATCCCAGCAGTTTTTGCCAAGACGGCCGCTTCGACTTTTCCGCCTGCGAAAACTGGATGTTTGGTTTCTATCAACAAATCTCGTTTGTTCTTTTGAGCAAGATTGATTAATTCTTCTAAAGTTATTATTGAAACTAATTTTCTCAATTCTTCTAATGAAGTTCGACTGACTAATTTAAATTTGCCAGAAATTCCTAAGGTTGTTCGATCATGGAAACAGACAGGAATTCCCTCACGCGTTAATCGAATGTCGCATTCAAAACCATCGGCGCCAACTTCAACCGCCCCTTTATAAGCGGCCAGCGTTGCTTCAGGAAATTTTGCACTGAAGCCACGATGGGCGTAAACCTTCATGATTTAAAGATGAACTTAAGCGACTTTATAAAACCTGGATTTGGGTTCTTTGTTTTCAATAAGAAAGCGGCACGGTAAAGAGGAGCACGCCAACCAAATACACGTGAAAAGACTTTCTGTCTTGCCGATAGATCTTGTTCGCTTCCCCATCTTGAACCAGAACTTTCTGTTGGATGGGTTGCTAGTACCACCGGAAGGTGCACGCCTTTCAGGCCGGCTCGTAGGGCATCTGAGATGAAAATATATTCATCTCCCAGATAGTTTTCTGCGCCAGCACCAAAATTTTCATCAAACTTAATTCCTTTTTCTCTAAATGCATCGACTCTAATAATCAGCTCATATGTTGCTGCTCGTGCTGAATTAGTAAGTCGCAGTGGCTTTACTTCTTTGAAATATTCTTTACGAAGCGCGCCAGAATCGTCTTTGGCTTGAGTTAAAGCGATTGCGCAATCCGGGTTTGCTTCAAAATATTCAACGGCCTCTACAATTCCAGCTTCACTAAAAGTAATATCGTCATCTGCAAAAAGTAGATACTTACCGCTGGCTCGCTCAATTGCTGCATTTCTACTCTTGGCTACTCCAACACTACGCATCTCAATAATCTTTGCTGACTTCTCGGATACAACATAGGAGATTTCTTGCGGGTTCTGCACCTGTACTAAAACTTCTCTATCGGCACGTCTCTCCGGAAAGACAATCGCTTTGACTCTATTTGGCAGAGTCGAATAAGCAATTGTTAATAGTGGTCGCTCACTCATCATCTTCTGCCCGAGAGGTCTGTCCTGCTTTTGCTCTGGCGTACCTCATTAAAGATCTAGAAGTACTTGTCAGCGATCCATTTTGCAATCTTGTGCCAAAGAAAATTATCAGGGTATTTGCAACAGAAATTTCACCGTTATAACTAAGAGTCAAAAGGGTTCCTAGAAGAATAATCATGCCGACGCCGGCAGCAAGTGCACCATTTTCAGCAGCTCTAATTCTTGTTCCATAACGCCTCTGTGGTCGCGCTTTCTTTCCATCGCGTTCCGTTTGTAACTCTAGCTGGATTTGCAATTGCTTCGTGAATAGGCGAGCCATGTATGTAAGCACGGCTAGCAATATCAGAAAATTAAGAAGTGAAAAAAGTGGCTCTAAAATAATTATAAAAACGAGAACAGCAAAGAGCTGAGTCGCACTTGTGAGTATTGATGAAATCTCAAAAGCCATTGCCCACTCTGGATTTCCAGCACCCTTTTTCCGAATCTTCTTAAGCGACTTGAATGAGCGGGCAAACGCAGTTACTCGATAATTTCTTTGGTAATACTGCGCTAAGCGCGTGATTATGAAGAATATGGCTAGTCCTGCACCAAGCAAGATGAATTGGTTACGTTCTATTTCGCCTTCCTGAAGAACAATTTGAACAAAAAATTTCAAAACTAAAAGTTCCGATACTGATATAACCGCGCCAAGGATCGATAGGACTATGAGGACGTAACGAAAACGTCCGCCTGGAAATAGATTCTTAAACCCAGTTCTTATCTCATCAACGATTGCAATCATCGGGCACCCGAATCTAGTTTGCGGGAACCAAGAATTGAAATCAAATGACCAGCGGTGACGAACACCGCCACAGGTAGACCAATCCGGATTAGATTCTCAGATGCGCTAAAAATTACAATCAAGATACTCATTTCAACTGAGTGGAATAGGCGTTGAACGGCAAAAACTTTAAATGGTGCCCGCGCAACCTTAAGAAAAATCGATTTTGGTGCTCCAACATCTTTGCTATCTGCAATCTTGGGTAACTGTGAATACGCTCTTGCAACATGGACCGAATCATTAAATCCTTTATTTAATAGGATAAATACGGAAACTAAAGCGGCAAGGAAAAGAAGTTCGTAATTGTCTTTACTAATTCGGTAAGCCAAAGCAATGGGGATAAAACTCTCAGTTAAATAATGTCCGACACGATCTAGGAAAACTCCCTTAGGCGATTGGGTCTCGCGCCAGCGCGCAATTTCTCCGTCACAACAATCCCAGAGCATCTGTAATTGCGAAAGTAAAAAAGCCAAAACTAGTCCCGTGATTCCAGAAATTTGTAACGCCAAACTTATGGATATTCCGGTAGTAATCATTAAATAGGTAACACCGTTTGCAGTTATTGGAGTTTTTAAAAGCGCTCGCGTTAAATAGGGAGAAATTCGGCGCAGATAAAGATCGGCAACCCAGTGCTCGGCATTCGAACGACCAGTTACTGAAACTGGCTGACAGACTTCACGGAGCTGGGCAATCGTCGGATTTTTTGGACGAGTACTCACGGCCTCACTTTATTCTGCTTGTGGGCCATTACCCATTGCGCCGAGGAGAAAAATAGGAAAATTAATCCGAAATACCACGCGAATATCGATAACGACCAGCCTGCATAGATTGCAACACCCAATAAAAGAACTCTGCCACCAACATTTAAACCTAACGCGCTTAGCCAAAGAGGTTTGGCTTCATTTTGCAGAGCTCGATAAAGATTGTCATAGTGATGAAAGATAATTGCAAATAGAATCAAGAATGAAGTTGCACCTAATAAGTTTTGATTGCTAAATAAAATTATGAGTATCAATCCTTCAACCGCCCTCAAAATCGAAGGCTCAATCCAACTTGCGCGAGATGTGAATGTTCGTTTGATTCCCAACAAATCTAATTGAGTCACTATCAAATTACTCTTCAGAGGAGTCTTTTCAATTTTTCGGATTCGGATAATGCGTCCACGGAAAACCACAGCTGCCGAAATAAAGGCAAGAATTGGCATAATTGTGAAAGTAAATGCCGCGCCACCAATGACTGCACTAGCGCTAATTGCCAACCAGCGTTCGCCAATCGGGAATTGAATTATCTTTCCCAGCCAATAACGAAGGCGTCCTTTTGGTTCTCGCTCTGTTGGAATAATTCCATCGAAATCAGCGGTGAAATCAACAGGAATTTCGAATTTCTCTTCACTTCGAATTTTCATGGATTGCGCAAAGTTGTAATCTGATAAATGACGGAAAGTTTGAATCAACATCAGCACCATCGCCGGAACCCATAAATTCTCGCCAGATTTTGCAGCGCCGTATGCGAGTCCTAAATAAACCAGGTATTCCTTTACGCGATCTGTCACCGCATCTAACCAAGCACCTAATTTTGAAAACTTACGGGTGTATCTAGCAAGCTCACCATCGACGCAATCAACAATAATGCTTACTTGAAGTAATAACGCGCCAAAAAATATTGTAAGAAATTCACCGCGTGAGAATAGAAATGCCGAATAAAGTCCGATTAAAAAGGAGAGAGTCGTAACTTGATTCGGTGTTGCTCCAATTCGAACTGCTA
>CAYRXG010000059.1:0-5663 GCA_964428285.1 uncultured Clavibacter sp. | reverse complement strand
GCGTTGATTATTCAAAGGTCCATGAAGTTGTAATTGTTGGATCAGGTCCAGCTGGTTACACCGCAGCTGTCTACACCGCACGTGCCCAATTAAATCCAGTTATTTATGAAGGTTCAGTTACTGCTGGTGGCGCACTTATGAATACCACTGAAGTTGAAAACTTTCCTGGTTTTGAGCACGGAATTATGGGACCAGAATTAATGGAGCAGATGCGAAAACAAGCGCTTCGCTTTGGCGCAAATTTAGTTACTGATGACATTGTTTCTATGAACTTAACAGGCGATATTAAAGAGTTAGAAGATGGTTCTGGAAATAAGATCCGAGCTAAATCAGTAATTCTTGCGATGGGATCTGCTTATAAGGAACTTGGATTAGAAAATGAGAAGCGTTTATCTGGTCGCGGAGTTTCTTGGTGTGCAACTTGTGATGGCTTCTTCTTTAGAGAACAAGTAATTGCAGTTGTTGGTGGCGGTGATTCGGCAATGGAAGAAGCTAATTTCTTAACTAAATTCGCTTCAAAAGTTGTTGTAATTCATCGACGTGAAGCGCTGCGTGCTTCCAAAATCATGGCAGAGCGCGCGCTCAATAATCCAAAGATTGAATTTGTATTTAATACCGAGGTCCTTGATGTCCTAGGTGAAGATAAAGTAACTGGATTAAAGTTAAAAAATTCAGTGACTGGCGAGGAAAGTATCCGAGAATTCACTGGGCTCTTCATCGCAATCGGCCACCTTCCAAGAAGCGAACTTGTAAAAGGTGAAGTTAAATTAAATGGCGAAGGGTATGTAGAAGTTGAGGGTAGATCGACTAGAACTAACCTCAAAGGGGTATTTGCCTGCGGCGATCTAGTTGATCACACCTATCGACAGGCGATTACTGCAGCCGGATCAGGGTGCCAAGCTGCCCTAGATGCGGAAAGATTTCTTTCAGGACACTAAAACTAAAATAGGAGATGAGATGGCAACCGAAAAAGTAACCGCAGCAACATTTAATGATGTCGTGCTTAAGAGCACCACTCCAGTGATCGTTGATTTCTGGGCAGAATGGTGCGGACCTTGTCGCGCAGTTGCCCCTATTTTGGAAGAACTTTCCAATGAATATGCCGGCAAAATTAAAATTGTAAAACTGAATACCGATGAAGAAGGTTCAGTTGCAATGAAGTACGGCATCAGTTCAATTCCAACTATGAATGTCTTTGTTGGCGGCCAAGTTGTTAAGAGCATCGTTGGCGCAAAACCAAAACCAGCGCTAGTTCGCGATTTAGCTGAATACCTGAACTAATGCTCAAGCCCGGTGATCGCGGGGATGTAGTAACTGCAGTTACTAACACCCTCCATCGCCTTGGTTACTTAACAGCCGCAACTGATAATTTCGATAGTTCTGTTGAAGCTGCGGTTCGCGGTTTCCAACAAGATCGCGGCTTATCTATCTCTGGTTTAGTTGATGCCCCAACCGAAAAATCTTTAGAGGAAGCGCGTTGGAAGTTGGGCGATCGTTCGCTGCGTTTACAAGAACCAAATATGCGCGGGGATGATGTTGCAACATTGCAGTCGCGGTTAATTGATATGGGATTTAATCCCGGCAGAGTTGATGGAATTTTTGGACCAAAAACTGAAAATGCAATTATTGAATTTCAGAGATCTGTTGGTGGCGATGCCGATGGAATTTGTGGCCCAAACACAATAATTTCCTTAATGCGATTGATGCGCACCGTAACTGGTGGCGCACCAACAGAGCTGCGCGCCCAAGCAGATCGAGTAAAGCGCGGCCCAGCCCTTGCTGACAAGGTAATTGTTTTAGATCCAAGTCCACGTCCAGAAATCTCGCAATTAACTTTTGATATCGCGCAAAAAATTGAAGGGCGCTTAATTGCCCTTGGCGTAACAGTTCTTCTTACTCGTGGCGCATCTAATTCACCGAGCGAGAGCGAACGAATTGCCTTTATAAATGGCACCGATGCTGATCTGGTTATTTCAATTGGAATTGATAATTACAAGAACGATAAAGCAAATGGATTGGCCACCTTTTTCTATGGCAGCGATCTACATGGAATTCATTCTTTAGTTGGCGAACGATTTGCTACTTTGGCACAACGTGAAATCTCGGCACGTACCGATCTTGCAAATAATCGAACTCATGCCAAAACTTGGGATTTACTTCGTTTGACTAAGGCGCCAACAATTCGTCTTGAACTTGGATATATAACAAGCCCAAAGGATTCGGCACGTCTTGCAGATGCTAACTTCCGCGATACCGTTGCTGAAGGTTTAGTAATTGCAATCCAGCGTCTCTTTCTATCTGCAGAAGAAGATGCCAAGACCGGAACTCTGCGAATCGAAGATCTTCGGCGCGCAGGAATTCGTAATTAATTAACTATCAATTAGAATTTACAAATGTCAGAGGTAGATAGATACCGGACCCACGAGCCGGAGAATCTGCAAGAGCGTTTTGCGCATCGCGCCGCTCATATGAAACCAAGTGAGATTCGCTCGCTATTTGCCGTTGCATCAAGACCTGAGATTGTTTCGCTAGCTGGTGGCATGCCAAATCTCTCCGCAATTCCCATGGGCGTCATGGCATCTTTAGTTGAAAAACTTGTTATTGAACATGGCCAAGAAGCCCTGCAATATGGAAGCGGCCAGGGTCATCCGAAACTTCGCGAACAGATCTGCGATGTGATGGCGCTAGAAGGAATCAGAGCTAATCCAGATGACATATTGGTGACTACTGGTTCGCAACAAGCCCTTGATTTAATCTCCCGAATTTTTATTGATCCAGGCGATGTCGTGCTTGTGGAAGCACCTTCTTATGTTGGAGCCCTTGGAACTTTCGCACAATACGAAGCCCGGGTTGTTCACGTTGAGATGGATAAATCTGGCTTATCTCCCGATGCCCTCCGGGATGCCATAAAAACCCTCCGCTATCAGGGGCTACGCATTAAGTTCCTATATTTAATTCCGAATTACCAAAATCCAACTGGTGTCACAATGCCAAGTGAGCGACGAACAGAAATTCTTGATATTTGCAGGGAAGAGAAGATTTTTGTTGTTGAAGATAATCCTTATGGCTTGCTTGGATTTGATCGTCCATCACCAAATGCAATGCGGGCGCAGGATTCAGAGAATGTGATTTATCTTGGTTCGTTTTCAAAAACTATCGTTCCTGGTTTTCGAATTGGTTGGGCGCTAGTTCCACAAGCTCTCCGCGAAAAATTAGTGATTGCATCTGAATCATCGATTCTCTGTCCCTCTAATTTCTCGCAATTAGCTATCTCTAGTTATTTAGCCGATCAGCCATGGCGCGATCAGATCGCTTCATTTGTCCAGCTTTACAAAGCGCGACGTGATGCGATGCTAGAAACTCTCGACCAATATTTTCCAAAATCAGCAACATGGACTAGACCTGAAGGTGGTTTCTATGTCTGGGTTAATTTGCCATCCGGAGTTGATACTAAGGCGTTAATGCCTAAAGCGATTGTTGCCAAGGTTGCTTATGTACCTGGCACAGCATTTTATGCAGATGGTTTAGGAAGTTGGTCGATGCGCTTGTCTTATTGCCATCCAACACCAGAGCGAATTCGCGAAGGAGTTAAAGCTTTGGGTCAGGTCGTTAGCGAAGCGCTTTAAGAAAGTTTCTTAGCAATCCGAAGTAGATCTTCGCTATCTGCAAATTCAATCTGAATTTTTCCGCCATTTGCTCCGCCTTTAATCTTTACCCGAGTATCTAGGGCGTCACCAATTTTTTCTTCTAGTTCTTGATATTTACCAAGACTAGAAAGATTCTTCTTACTGCTAATTTTTTTGCTGTCGCCAACAGAGATCAACTCTTCGGTGGCACGAACACTTAAACCTTCAGCAACAATCTTGTTAGCAATTCTTTCGATTTCTTGGAGATCAGTAAGTCCAAGGAGCGCTCTTGCATGTCCCATGCTTAATGCGCCACTTGTTAACTTCTTCTGTACTGAAGGCGGCAGATTTAGAAGGCGTAAGGTATTTGTAATTACTGGGCGAGATTTGCCGATTTTCTTAGCTAATTCATCATGGGTAAAGCCAAAATCACTGAGCATCTGGTTATAGGCAGCCGCCTCTTCAAGGGAATTTAGATTGCTGCGGTGAATATTTTCAACGAGCGCTTCCCTTAGTAATTCGTTATCGCTTGTTTCACGAATTATTACTGGGATTACTTTTAACCCAGCGAGTTTTGAGGCGCGCAATCTGCGCTCACCCATAATTAATTCATATTGATTATCGCCAACTTTTCTAACAACTGGTGGTTGCAGAATTCCAATCTCTTTTATTGATGCCGCAAGTTCTGAAAGTTCTTCATCATTAAAGATACTTCGCGGTTGTTTTCGATTTGGTTTGATACTTTCAATATCAACTTCTAACCGACCTGCAACTGGTGTTTCAACTCCTGGTGCGCGAATTGGTGTTGGAATTAATGAATCTAAATTACGACCTAAGCCGCCGCGTTTAACTGCCATTAGACAACCTCGGCTGCGCTAATTGTTGGTGCGCCGCGTCTGGCAATTTCTCGCGCAATTCGTCCATAAGCATCTGCGCCATTTGATCCTGGATCGTAAGTCATCACTGTCTGTCCATATGAAGGAGCTTCTGAGACTCTGACGGCTCTTGGAATTGGAATATCTATTAACTCTCTTGGATAGTGTCTTCTAATTTCTTCTGCAACATCATTTGCTAATCGTGTTCTGCCGTCATACATTGTTAAAAGAATTGTTGAAAGATTTAAATTTGGATTTAAATGTTCTTTAATTAAAGTAACTGTATGAAGTAATAAGGAAAGTCCTTCTAATGAATAATATTCACATTGAATTGGAATCATTAATTCATCTGCAGCAACAAGTGCATTAATTGTTAATAAACCAAGACTTGGTGGGCAATCAATAATTACGTAATCAAAACGTTCACCGCGTGAAGCAGCTTCTGATAAATAAGTTGTTAAAGCTTTCTTTAACCTTGTTTCGCGCGCAACTAGTGGAACTAATTCAACTTCTGCATTTGCTAAAGATTGTGTTGCTGGAATTATTTCTAGCGCTGGATATCCCGGAACTTTTAACGCAACATTTTTAATTGGTTCTTCTTTAATTATTACTTCATACATGCCAAGGACTTCATCGCGAGCAATTCCAAATGCGGTGCTGGCATTGCCCTGTGGGTCTAAATCAATAATTAGGGTGCGAAGGCCCCCCATCGCCAAAGCTGCTCCAACATTGACCGCCGAGGTGGTCTTACCTACCCCGCCCTTCTGGTTGGCGACGGTGAAGATCCGGGTTGAAATTGGTTGTGGCATCGGCTCACGAAAACGCCTTGTGCCTACTATCTGACGTGGCGCCGCTGCTGATGTTTCACGTGAATCATTCACGCGGCAGAGTTAACCAGCCTTAACCACCTCAACCACGCGTGACACAGGTAAATCAGCCATCTTTATCTCATGTAATTCAACTTTTGCCGCCCTCTTTAGATCTGCAGCCTCGATCTCAGCTGCCGCTGACTCCCCCTTCATAGCAAGAAGGGCCCCTTTTGGTCGGATCAGATGCCAGGTGCTTTCAATTAAGCGCCCAAGTGGGGCAACTGCTCTGGCGGTTACAAAGTCATACTGACCTTTGATTACCTCAGATTTACCTCGGATTACTTCAACCTTTA
>CAYRXG010000058.1:0-5685 GCA_964428285.1 uncultured Clavibacter sp. | reverse complement strand
CGTTCAATCGCATTTAGTGAAATAACTGAAGCCGCGCTTAACGCCACCAATACTGCCAAGGCAGTTGTTATTTTCTGTCGCAGCTGGACCGATTTAGTTCGATATTTCATACCGCGGAACCAGAGTTCAAAGTAACCACGCCTAATAGGGACTTCGACATATCGCAAGGAGATGTCAGCGAGGGCAAAAACTATTAGGACTCGGAGTGAATAAAGTGCCCAATCATCACCAACCAAATCAAGAGTTGGGCGCGTTAGTTGAAAGACAATCCAGTGCCACAAGTAAATTCCGTATGAACGTTCGCCGATCCAAATCATCGGTTTGGTGCTCAAAATTGGCGCAAATCTAGATGCAGGATGGACAACTGAGATTAAGGTGGCGCAGCCAAAAATCGCAGAAAGTGGAAATGCAATTCGATAAAGAGTTGGATCGCTTTCGTTAATAAATAAGAAAGTGCTAAGTAAGCCTAGGAAGCCAAATACCCCAATTAAATCGACAAAATCTTGGGCTCGCTTTGTGATCTCCTTAGTTAAATTTTGGGGTTTCCAACTTACGGCTAGCGCTGATCCGAGAAATAATCCGATTGAGTGGGTATCAGTACCGAAATAAACATGGCTTACGGCAGACTCTTTGATATCTATCTGAATTGAATAGATAAAGAGCGCAACGCCAGATGCAATCGCAATTGCAAGCGCGACAAAGGAGATATTTCGCTTGCCGAAGAATCTAAGAACAAAGAGCAGAACTAATGGCCAGATCAAGTAAAACTGAGCTTCTACGGCTAAGGACCAAGTATGTTGAAGCAGCGGAGGTCTTCCAACTGATTCAAAGTAATCTTGTTGGCGATTTACCAGAGCCCAATTCATAGTTCCAGTGAATACATAAGGTAGATCTGCTAAGAATCTGCGGACTGTTTCCGGCGCATAAACTCCAATAAAGAGAGTGGTGAAAAAGACCATTGCAACCAATGCGGGAACTAATCTTCTGATTCGGCTGATGTAAAAGGCTCGTAAATCTAATCCGCCGGATCGTTCGATGGAATCAAGTATCAAACCAGTAATTACGTACCCTGAAATTACAAAAAATAAATCTACGCCAAGAAAACCACCTGGTATCCAGCCAATACCCAAGTGATAGAGAAGTACTGCGATAACAGCAACAGCCCTAAGGCCATCTACTGAATGTATATATCGATTACTACCAGCTGACATCAGCGACGACGTTTAGGAGCGGCTTTCGAACTCTTGGTGCCCTTAACTTTCTTTGGAGCCGAAGTAGTTTTAACCGAGGCTTCAGTTGGCGCCGTTACCTTAGAGGTATTAGTGAGTCGGCCGTCTGCACCAACTACATCATTAACTTGTTTTTCAAATTCACTTAATCGGCGATAGGCAGTGTCGAGACGTTCTCTGGATTGTTGAATTGCATTTTGCGCAGAATCAAGTGATTGAGTTTGGATTCGATAGAGCCGCTCAGCTTCTGAAATAACTTGAGTCAACCAGGAGCGGTATGCAGTTATTTCCCCAGCCGCACTCTGTACTAGTCGCTCCGCTTCTTTCTTCGCATTAGAAACTAACGTGGTTGCTTCGCGCTTTCGTGATGCGAGCAGCTCGCCACTTTCGCGTTCAGCTTCCTCGACAATTCCAGCAGCATCACTTTCTGCTGCTTCAATGTATTTTCGACCTCTGCTCTCTGCTGCAGATAAGAGTGAATTTGCTTTTGCTTGTGCTGCTTCTATTGCTGTTGCGGCGTTCTTCTTGCTCTCATTCAGAATTCTCTCAGCTGCACTGTTGGCTTTCGATTCTCTTTGCTGTGCGGTGCGGATAATCGACATCGCAGTTTCTGTTGCCAGAATTTCAAATTCTTCTTTAGAGAGTGCGGTGATATCGCGACGGGAACGAAGATCAGCTAATTGGGATTCAAGTTCGCGGATGCGCTCCAGCGGTTGTTGATTAGAGTTACTTGTTTTTGTTTCCTCTTCACCTTTAAATCCAACCCATGACAAGAAATTCTTTTCAGCCATGATTCCCTCCCGCGTTTCGAATGAGGGTGGCATCCTGCCACGAGGGAGCGGTTACTGGAAATAGGGTGATTTGATCATGGATACAAGCCACGTAGGCGGTGCGCCTGCGCAACTCGATCTACGCTGAGCATATTTGCAGCCTCACGCCAAGTAACTTTTCGACCTTCGGCCATGGCTGCTACATCGGTAATTGCATGCATCATGATTTCATTTAAGTTTTCAAAGACCTCATCTGCAGTCCAGAAATATTTTTGTTTATCTTGAACCCATTCGAAATAAGAAACAATTACTCCGCCAGCATTTGCCAAGATATCCGGAACAACCAAAATTCCTTTATCGTTCATTATTTGGTCGCCTTGTGGAGTTGTTGGTGCATTTGCCCCTTCAACCACAATCTTTGCTTGAATTCCTGATGCAGTGGCTTCGGTAATTGAGTCTGCTAATGCGGCAGGAACAAGTACATCGACAGGAAGGTGGAGAAGTTCTGTATTAGTTAATTTATCGGTGCCTGGAGTGCCTATTACCGTGCCATTTGAATCAACATGTTTCTTAACATCGGCAACACTCTTGAACCCGGTAACCCCGCCATTTACATCACTAACAGCAGTGACCTTTAATCCTTGTTTCTCAAGTGCGACTGCTGCCCAATATCCGACTTTGCCAAATCCTTGAATTGCAACAGTAGCTTTACTTGGATCAATATTTTTAATCTTCAGAGCTTCACGAATAGAGATTGCAACACCATCACCTGTTGCAGAAGTTCGTCCAAGTGAACCGCCAAGAACTATCGGCTTACCAGTAACTACTCCTGGAACTGAATAGCCAGCGTTAACTGAATAAGTATCCATAATCCAAGCCATGTTACGTTCATCAGTTCCCACGTCAGGCGCCGGAATATCTCTTTCTGGTCCAATGATTGGAAGAATTTCAGAGGTATAACGACGAGTTAAGCGCTCGTTTTCTGTAATTGATAAAGTCTTTGGATCAACGGCAACTCCACCTTTTGCGCCGCCATATGGAAGATTTGTTAATGCGCACTTCCATGTCATCAACATGGCAAGTGCAATTGTTTCATCTAGATCGATGTCTTGGTGGAATCTGATTCCACCTTTCGCAGGTCCTCTGGTAGTTGAATATTGAACGCGATAACCCTTGTACATCTCAACATGTCCATCATCACGGCGCAGTGGAACTGCTACTTCCATCAACCTGCGAGGTGTTGAGAGTGTGTTCCAATCATTTTCAGAGAGTCCAAGTTGATCAACAGCTCTACGAAGTTGTGAAAGAGCGGTTTGCAAGGGGGATTCATTAGACGTCGTTGTCATGAAAGTAATCTACCGGTTGGGTAATTAATTTAAGAAAATAACTTCAGTGATTTATTAGATATTGGTGCGGCCAGAAACTTGGTGCGGCCAGAAACTTGGTGCGGGAGGTGGGACTTGAACCCACACGTCCGAAGACACAGGTTCCTAAGACCTGCGTGTCTGCCATTTCACCACTCCCGCAAGAGTTGCCGAGAATACCCGAACTATTTTGTATTCGCGCCACGCCTTGAGAAGGCGTCAATTGAGGCGGAAATTAGGAGAACTGCTCCAGTAACCATGAATTTAATTCCCGCTGGATAACCAAGAAGCGCCATTCCATTATCGATAACAGCAACTACAAGGCCGCCAAGAATTGCATCACTAACTTTTCCTTTTCCACCAAAGAGGCTGGTGCCACCAATAACTGCAGCGCCGACTGCATAAAGCAAAGTAGAGCTTCCGCCAGTTGTTGGTGAAATTGAATTGGCACGAGAAACGAAAATCATTCCAGCGATTGCGGCAAAGCCAGAGCAGATCATAAATGAATAGATTCGAATCATCTTTACATTTATACCGGCACGACGTGCGGCTTCTGCATTTCCGCCAACAGCATAAATGTGTAATCCAAATGAAGTTTTGGTAAGTACAAATGTTGCGGCAACTAGAAGAACCAATATAACGGGCACGACATATGGAATTCCACGTAAGCTGACGAGCTGAGGATTATTACTGCGCTCCACTGTTAGGGCTGAAGTCGCAGCGGCGCCGACAACTACTATTCCTAACGCCTTTATCAACCAAAATTTAAATAAGTTATCGGATAGTCCTGCTTGGCGACGGCGATAGAACTTCCAGATTCCTGATGCCAAATAAGCACCTGCTACCAAGAAATAAAAGATCCAACTTGAGGTAACCGATAGATTTTTGTTCTCAACTGAAAGAATTACTGGATCATCGATTCTGATTGTGCCGCCTTCACCTATTAAAAGAAGTAGTAAACCTTGGAATGCCAAGAAAGTAGCCAAAGTTACGACGAAAGATGGAATATGAAGTTGGGCCACCAAGTAACCAATAAATCCACCAAGCGCGATTCCAACCAAGATGCTAACTGGGAAGGCAATCCACCACGCATATTCCATTTCGGTAATCATGACAACGAGGATGGCGCCACTTACTCCAGCTGCATACCCTGCTGATAAATCGATTTCGCCAAGCAGAAGGACAAAAACCAATCCCATTGCAATAACTGTTACTGCAGCCGCCTGGGTTAAGAGGTTTGCAAAATTTCCGGGAGTCAAAAAGACCGAACTCATTGATCCAAAAACTAAACATAAAACAAGTAAACCTAAGAGGGCGGGCAGAGCTCCAGTCTGACCGGCTTTTACACGGCTCCACCAATCGCGAAGCGATTTATCAAGAGTCATCTGTTCGCTCATTTAGATAGACCTGCCAATTTCTCTGCTTTGCCAGTTGTAATCAGCTGTACGACATCATTTTGCGTAACATCAGACTTATTCACTTGTGCCGCCATCGAACCTAGATACATTGCAGCAATATTGTCAGCAACTTGGAAGACATCATTTAAATTATGGGAGATAACTATTACCGCTAGACCATTATCTGCAAGTTGTCGGACAAGCTTTAGAACTTGCTCAGTTTGAGCAACGCCAAGTGCCGCCGTTGGTTCATCGAGAATGACAACTTTGCTATTCCAAAGTACAGCACGTGCAATAGCAACAGTTTGACGTTGGCCACCGCTCAATGATGCGACTTGTTGTCTGATTGATTTAACAGTTCTAACGCTCAAACCATCTAAAGTCTTCTTCGCCATCGATTCCATCTTGGACTCATCAAGTGTTGGGCCGCTCTTTTCTTCGCGTCCCAAGAACATGTTATGGACGATATCTAAATTGTCACATAGGGCTAAATCTTGATAAACAACTTCAATGCCAAGCGCGGTCGCGTCACGAGGACCAGATATTGAAACTTTAGTATTTTCAAAAAAAGTATCTCCACTATCAGGAACATAAATTCCAGCAATACATTTGATCAACGTGCTCTTACCAGCGCCGTTATCGCCAACCAGGGCAGTTACTTTTCCGGAATAGGAATCGAAATTTACATCTCGCAAAACATGAACGGGACCGAAAGATTTGTTGATTCCCCGCATTGAAAGAATCGGAGTTGTTGTAGACATCGTGACCCTAGTCAACCTCTCTTAACCATCAAAATTCAATAATCAAAGGCATAATTCTTAAAAGAAAACAGCCCGAGCGAACTCGGGCTGTTTCCACGCACTGCGTTCAGCTATTAGATGCCGTTTGCGGTGCAGAGATCTTCGATGTCCTTACAGACATCTTC
>CAYRXG010000057.1:0-5787 GCA_964428285.1 uncultured Clavibacter sp. | reverse complement strand
CAATAACTGCCAATTTAGGAGCTGGTACTTTCTTGAACTGCGCATAACCTGTCATCGCTTGCATTTTGGTTATGTGCGCGATTCCGGAGTTGATAAAGATCAACGCGAAAAGCACGCGGCCGATTACTAGGAGGATATCCATGGTGTCCTTTCAGAGACGGTAGTGAAAAAAAGTATAGATAAATTATTTGAAGATTCAACTAAATTGGCGTAAGACACGCAGGGGTTGCGCCTAGTCAGAGCCAGTCGCTAAGGTTCGAACAAATGTTCGAAAAACCTTATGAGCTATACCTATCAGGTGGGGAGCCAGTCGAGTTCACCTTCCGCGGGAGACGATTTCGTATTCACTCAATTCTCTCCAGTTGGCGCGAATCAGGGGAATGGTGGAACCGAGCGAGTGATGGTTTTTATCGTCCTGACGATGGTTCGAGAATCTTGTGGCGAGTTGAAGCTGCGCCACTTGGGGCAATGGCGACATTTGAAATTGAACGTGAAGAAGTTATAAATCCAACTCAGCCGATTTGGCGGATAAGACCTACATCCAGGCCTGCATAAAATGAGTTTTACCCATCTTCACTTAGCAAGTGGCTATTCATTTAAGTACGGAACAACTCTTCCAGAAGAACTAGTTGAACATGCTGCCGAGCTAGGCATGAATTCGATTGCTTTGACTGATCGGGGGACTTTAGCTGGGGCAATTCGGTTTGCTAAAAGCTGTCAATCTAATTCAATTGCACCAATTATAGGTATAGATATTGAATATGAAAATAAATCGCGGATTACCCTATTGGCAACTCCAGGCAACTGGAGTTCGTTAGTTCGATTAGTTACTGAGATAAAAAATCTAACCACACCTATTTCTTTTGAATTTTTCAAAAAATATAGTAAGTACACAAGTAATTTATTAGCTTTACACGGCCCAAGTTCAAATATAAGCAAATCATTATTTGCTAAACGAAATAATGAAGCCTTATCTTTATTTAATCAAACCCGAGATATCTTTAAAAATCAAGCAATTGAATGTGTATCACACTTAACTGCATCTGGGACAAAATCTACAAGTCATGCAGCCAGAATGCTGGCATTTGCTATAGATAATGATTTACCGGCTTTATTAACTAATGAAGTAAGAATGAAAGAACGGAACGATGCCCCGGTTGCTGATGTCCTAGATGCAGCCCGAAAGTTACTTCCACTACATAAAAAAGTAGTCGATAGAAGTAATGCTGAAGCATTTTTAAAAAATAGTGATGAGATGTTCGCTCTAGCAGATTTGATCTCCAGGGCAGCCGGAGAGCGCGATGGCAGAAGAATCTTAAAAACGACAAGAGAATGGGGCGAAAGTACCCAGCTTTCTCCAAGCTCTGATATTGGAATCGGTTCTATCCACTTACCAGAGCCGGAACTATCAGGAGCTCAGAGCCAAGAAGCGTTAAAAGAATTGCTTCGAAAACGATCTTTTGCCGGCATTTCTTCAAGGTATAAAGAGAAAAATCAACCTGATTTGATTAATCGCTTAGAAAAAGAATTGAGAATAATCAGTGAACTCGGTTATGAATCTTATTTTCTTACTGTTGCAGATATTGCAAAGAAAGCTCGTGATTCTGGAATTCGAATTGCTGCCCGTGGCAGCGGCGCTGGATCTTTAGTATGTCATTTATTAGGAATTTCTGGAGTAGAGCCACTATCACTTGGTTTAATAATGGAGAGATTCTGTTCGCCTCTCCGTAACGCGTTGCCCGATATTGATATTGATGTTGAATCAGCTAGAAGACTAGAAATTTATGATCAAGTATTTAGTTCGTATCAGGAGCGTGCCGCTACTGTGGCAATGTTTGACACTTACAGAGCCAGACATGCCATTCGTGATGTCGGCGCTGCTTTATCTATACCGCCGCTAGAAATTGATTTAGTAGCAAAGTCTCTTCCTCATATCAGAGCAAGAAATATAGGCAAATCGCTCAGAGATTTGCCAGAGCTAAAGAATTTAAATCTAAATTCATCTACTTGGAAGATGGCTATCGGACTTGCTGAGCGCCTAGATGGGTTACCTCGAAATCTAGCGATGCATCCTTGTGCAGTTGTCCTATCTGACATTGGCTTGTACGAAAGAGCTCCGATTGAGAAAAATGCCAGTGGTTATCCAATGATTCCTTGGGATAAAGATGATGTTGAATCTATTGGTTTACTCAAGTTAGATATTTTGGGTGTTCGTATGCAATCAGCACTAGCCTATTCAATATCTGAAATTGAGCGAACTGAATCAAAAAAAATTGATTTAGATTCCATTCCGCTAGACGATAATTCCACTTTTGAATTAATTAGATCTACTAAGACTCTAGGTCTCTTCCAGATTGAAAGTCCGGGACAGCGTGAACTTGTAGGAAAATTTGCACCAGAAACTTTTACTGACTTAATAATTGATATCTCACTCTTCCGCCCCGGCCCCATGAAGAGCGACATGATTACTCCCTTTTTAAATGCCCGGCAGGGCTGGAAAAAGCGCTCAGTTATTCATCCAAATCTTGCTGAAATTTTGCGAGATACAGAGGGAGTTGTTGTTTTTCATGAGCAGGTCATTGAAATTATCTCCACAATGACTGGAATAACTCTGGCCGAAGCTGATGAAAAACGTAGAGCTCTAGGTGATCGAGAGAGCCAACAATTAGTCTGCGATTGGTTCTTTCC
This sequence comes from uncultured Clavibacter sp., assembly GCA_964428285.1. GTDB lineage: Bacteria > Actinomycetota > Actinomycetes > Nanopelagicales > Nanopelagicaceae > MAG-120802. The sequence goes on along the minus strand of CAYRXG010000057.1, from coordinate 3,099 downwards.
TGCAGCCACAAAACTTGGCTATCCGCTTAAAGTAGTAACAGAAGTCTGGGATGTATTGCGAGCCTTTGCATCGTTTGGTTTCTGCAAAGCACATGCTGCCGCATTTGCTCTACCTACATATCAATCAGCTTGGCTTAAAACACATTATCCAGCCCATTTTTTAGCTGGAATCCTCACGCATGAACCAGGCATGTATCCAAAACGCCTATTGCTGGACGAAGTAAGAAGACTTGGGATATCGATTTTGCCAATCGATATAAATCGCTCAGACCAAAGCTATCGAGTCGAAACTAAAGCAATCCGAATTTCACTAAGAGATATTTCGGGTATTTCAGAATCAGAAATTGATTCCATACTAAGAAATCGGCCATTTATAGACTTAGCAGACTTTGTATATAGATCAAATGTAAGTAAACCAACTGCAGAAGCTCTACTTATGGTTGGAGCATTTGACTCCTTATATGAATCTAGGTTAAACAGGCGAGACCTCTTACTTCATTTAACTGATTTATACAAATGGACAAAGACAAAATCTGCAGTATCTGGTTCTCAACTAACATTTGATCTAACTCCAATTTTAGAGAAATCAGGTTTACCTGAATTAAGCAGCAATGATCGAGTAAAAAACGAAATTGAATTTTTAAATATGGATATCTCACATCATATGATTGAGTTTTATGCTGATTTTTTAAATTCAATTAATGCAATTCGCTCAAGTGAGCTTATAAAGCAAAGATCTAATAGCGAGGTCTTAGTAGCTGGAGTAAAGGTTGCTCTACAGACGCCTCCCATCAGATCTGGAAAGCGCGTCATGTTTCTTACCTTGGATGACGGATATGGCTGTAGCGATTCAACATTCTTTGAAGATTCTCAGAATCTCTATGCTGCAACGTTGCGAAACTCCTCGCTTCTTTTAGTTAAAGGCGTGATACGCAGAACTGGCCCGCGCGGAATATCGCTACGAGCTATTGGAGCCTGGGATCTCTCTAAGGCTTATGAAAAGTGGCGTAATCTCGCAGCCTGTGAGTGAAGAAATGCGCGAAAACTCGACAATCCTTCATGTTGATATGGATGCATTCTTTGCATCTGTTTCAGAATTGGATTATCCAGAACATAAAGGGAAAGCACTAGTCGTCGGAGCCGGATCTAGAGGAGTGGTGCTTTCTGCAAATTATCAGGCGCGCAAATTCGGCATTAGGGCCGCAATGCCAGTAATACAAGCACAACGAATGGCTCCAAAGGCAGTATTCATTCCGCCAGATCACGAAAGATATTCCGAAGTATCACGCCGAGTAATGGAAATTTTTTTTCAATACACACCATATGTAGAACCACTCTCTCTAGACGAGGCATTCCTAGATGTTTCTGGGTCTTTGCGAATATTTGGAAGCGGCAGAGATATTGCCCTCCAAATTCGAGAGAAAGTTAAGGCCGAAGAAAAGATTACTTGTTCTGTCGGTATAGCGACCTCTAAATTCATTGCCAAGTTGGCGTCTGGACGCTGTAAACCTGACGGGATGCTCGAAATTAAAAAAGATCGTGTTTTAACATTTCTTCATCCACTTCCTGTAACAGAGCTCTGGGGCGTTGGCCCAAAGACTGGCGAAGTACTTCAAAAGCTGGGGCTAAGAACAGTTGCAGATATTGCGAATACACCTCCGGAAACTCTAAAGAGAGCTCTCGGTGAAGCAGCCGGTGAATCATTGTACGAACTTTCTTGGGGTAGAGATTTTCGTGAAGTCATTACAGATTCGCCTGAGAAGAGCATAAGCGCTGCTGAAACTTTTCAATATGATTTAGAAGATATTGAGGAAATTCAACGAGAATTAATGCGCTTGTCCGAAAGAGTCACGCACCGCCTAAGAAAACGTGAATTAAGGGCTAAGACAATTTCTTTAAAAGTTCGCTTTTCGGATTTCACAAATATAAGTAAGTCACGAACTTTGAATCTTCCAGTTAATGGAATGCATGAAGTATTTGAGGTGGCCCGAGATCTATTTGCATCATTAAATTTAGGCGGAGCCAGAATTCGCTTGCTTGGCGTATCCCTCGAACAGCTCTTCGATGAATCTGGCGCAGTCTGGCAGCTTGAGCTAGGCAGTCGTGAGAAAGGTTGGCGAGAGGCGCAACAAGCTATTGATAAAACAATCGAAAAATTCGGCCGGGGATCAGTGCAACCTGCCCGCCTCATTGACCAATCGGAGGAGCCAAACTCTTAGAACTTTCTAAATAACCTCTCGCTAAGTTCGACTTTCGCGGCGAGAGCCTTTCTACTATTGTCCGAGGTATGCCTCTATCGGATCACGAGAAAAAACTCTTGGCAGAGATGGAAGAAGCTCTTGCCGCCGATGATCCCCGCCTGCTTTCGACATTTAGCGGAAAGACCCCAAGTCGCTCTCGGGTCGTAATTGGCTTCCTACTAATCGTTGCAGGGCTAGCTGTCCTGCTTGCAGGCATGGTCAGCAAGACTCCGATCCTTGGCGTATTTGGTTTTGCAATCTCACTTGGCGGCACAGTTTTGGCAATTTCAAACCTAGGGGGACTAGCGCTTCGCTCGCCCAAGGTCAGTTCAAAGTGGAGTACGGTTTTTGAAGAACGATGGGATCGCCGCGGCGAATAATTTAAGAGATATCTAGCTAACCCGCCTTCATGGCGGGTTTTTTTATGCCCGTGGAGGAGCAGGGAAGGAAAAGGGAGAAGGGTGGTTGAAAATGGAGTAAAAGGGAGTAAAGTGGGGAATTAAGCAGAACGGGGGTTCTGCGGCAAGTGAAAGAAGTTTGTAAGGGGGAGGTTCACATGTTTCTCGGCACCCATGAACCTCGTCTTGATGACAAAGGCCGATTGATACTTCCAGCGAAATTTAGAGATGAATTGGCATCTGGTCTTGTCATAACAAAAGGCCAAGAGAGATGTTTATTCGTTTTTCCTACAACTGAATTTGCTCGAATAACAGATCAGCTAAAACAAGCGCCACTCACTGCAAAAGCAGCACGCGATTACATGCGCGTGATGTTTGCCGGCGCACACGATGAAATTCCAGATAAGCAAGGTCGCGTAACAATTCCTTCCGGCTTAAGAGAGTATGCAGATTTAGAAAAA
>CAYRXG010000056.1:0-5905 GCA_964428285.1 uncultured Clavibacter sp. | reverse complement strand
ATAGCCTGGCGGCGATTTTGATCTAAGTAACCTTGGCGAATTTCTTCTTGTGACAATCCAGAATCATTCTTAACAGCATAAGGATCGAAATAACCCATATCGGGCCAGACTGCATCGACGATACCTCTAACAATTGCTACTAAAGAGAAAAGACAGATAAGAATCGTTATCAGTGATACCGCGTATACGTATAGTGAATACCAATCGAATCGATCGTGCGGTTCGGCCGGTTTCTTTGCCTTAGCTGCCATAGGCAAATCATCCCACCAACTCATTTAAGATAGGCGCATGGATCAGCCAAAAATCATCCTTTATTACGGGTTTGCGCCGGTAGCAGATCCAGATGCGCTCCGACTTTGGCAGACAACGTTATGTGAATCTTTAAATTTGCGAGGTCGAATCCTAATTTCAAAGCACGGGATTAACGGGACGCTCGGTGGCGATATGGATGATTTAAAAAAATATGTGAAGAAGACAAGAGAATATCCGGGATTTAAAGAAATTGATTTTAAATGGGCCGACGGAACGGGCGACGATTTTCCGAGATTAAGTGTCAAAGTAAGAGACGAACTAGTTACCTTTGGGGTACCTGATGAAATTAAAGTTGACGAGAACGGAGTAGTAGGCGGAGGTGCGCATTTATCACCAAGACAGGTCCATGACTTGGTCGAAAAACGAGGCGAAGAAGTTATTTTCTTCGATGGCCGAAATGCTTATGAAGCAAAAATTGGGCGTTTTAAAAATGCCGTTGTGCCTAATGTTCGAACAACTAAAGATTTTTTAAGAGAAATTGAAAGTGGAAAATTCGATAATCTCAAAGATAAGCCAATCGTTACATACTGTACAGGTGGCATTCGCTGTGAAATTCTCTCAACTGTTATGAAAAATCGAGGATTTAAAGAGGTTTATCAGATTGCCGGTGGAATCGTTCGATATGGAGAAACATATGGAAACCAAGGATTATGGGAAGGATCGCTCTACACATTCGACGGCAGAATGAAAGTAGATTTTGAAGAAGGAACGAAAATAATTGGTGAATGTGACCTATGCGGAAGTCCAACAAATACTTTTGAAAATTGCGCCGAAGCTTCTTGCCACTTCTTATATCTCCTTTGCCCTAACTGCAGTGCTCGCTCTGCAGAAATTGAATGTAGCCACCAGGCACGTGTTTAATGTTACGTCGCAAATTAAGTAAAAGAGATAATAAATATTCAAGAGGAGTCGTCGCAGTTGCTGCTGGCTCTGCAAAGTTCCCTGGCTCTGCGGTACTCGCTGTCGGCGGTGCAAGAAGAGGAAACGCTGGATACGTTAAGTTTTTTACAAAAAATACTCAGCTTTCAAATACTGTAATTTCAAAATTTCCTGATTGTGTGCCGATTCGAAATTTAATTACTGAAAGAGTAGATGTCCTAGTTGTTGGCCCAGGTGGCTGCAATTTATCGGCAATACCTGGTGATATTCCCGTAGTTTTGGATAGCGAGATGATTAAATATGTAAAAAGTAAAGATTTTCAGAAACGTAGTGCCTATGCGGTTATAACGCCTCATGAAGGTGAGTTACGTTTCTTGGATAAAAAGTTTCAAGAGGATTTAAAGAACAATTCCAGGAGAAAAGTTGCCGAAGCTATTGCCAATAAGTACGGAGTAATTGTTGTACTTAAGGGCAATCAAACAATAATTGCGGCTCCTGGTAAATCAAGAGTGGATTCCATTGGCGGCGCAGAATTAGCGACGGCCGGTTCTGGAGATGTGCTGGCAGGTCTAATCGGATCAATACTTGCTTCGAACTCCGCCGATCCCTTCCAATCAGTCTGCAATGCCGTTGAGCTTCATTCTCGTGCGGGCCGATACGCTGCGGCAAAATTTAAATCGGTCTCAGCCCTCGAGATTATGGATTCCCTCACTTTCGTTTGAGCGCCCCGCTATCTAGTGATTAGATTGCGATATGTCTGAATTCGTTCCCAATCCTGCACGCGGTAAAGAAGTCTTTGATTTAGATCGAAAATATGTTTTCCACTCTTGGTCTGCGCAGTCGCAGATTTCACCGATGCCCGTAGCCGGTGGAAAAGGTTCTTACTTCTGGGACTTTGACGGAAAACGTTATTTAGATTTTTCCTGCCAATTAGTTTTTACCAATATCGGTTTTCAACATCCAAAGGTCATAGAGGCAATCAAGAAACAGGCAGATACTCTGGCCACAATAGCGCCACAAGTTGCAAATGATGTTAGAAGTGAAGCAGCGCAGCGGATCGTTGGACTCGCTGGATCAAAATTCTCAAAAGTTTTCTTCACAAATGGCGGTGCCGACGGCAATGAAAATGCGATACGTATGGCGCGACTTCATACTGGCAAACATAAAGTTCTTTCCTTTTATCGTTCGTATCATGGCAACACCAGCTCGGCGATTGCAGCAACTGGCGATCCGCGTCGCTGGCCAAATGAATTTGCTTATGGACACGTTCACTTCTTTGGTCCATATGCATATCGAAGTGCATTCTGGGCAAAGTCAGAAGAAGAGGAATGCGCTCGAGCACTGGAACATCTTGAAAATGTAATCAACTTTGAAGGTCCAAAGACAATCGCAGCAATTCTTATTGAATCAGTTGTCGGAACTGCTGGCGTATTAATGCCGCCAAAGGGTTATCTTGAAGGATTACGTAAACTCTGCGATAAATACGAGATTCTCTGGATTGCTGATGAAGTTATGTCAGGCTTTGGACGAACCGGCAAGTGGTTTGCCTATCAACATTCCACGGTAGAACCAGATTTAATCGTTTTTGCAAAAGGAGTTAACTCTGGATATGTGCCACTTGGTGGTGTTGTAATTTCAACTCCGATCTCTGAAACCTTTAATGATCGAGTGTTTCCAGGCGGCCTTACATATTCGGGTCACCCACTAGCTTGTGCTGCGGCAGTTGCAACAATCGATGTCATGAAGGAAGAGAAAATCGTTGAAGCAGCTGCTCAGATTGGTGAGAAAGTAATCGGTCCTGCGCTGCATGAATTGGCAAAAAAGCACAAGATAATCGGTGAAGTTCGCGGACAGGGCGTTTTTTGGGCTCTTGATCTTGTTACTGATCGCGCTACTAAGGCGCCACTTGCTCCATACGGTGGAACCAGTCCTGCTATGGGTGAAGTTGTCGCAGAGTGTAAGAAGCGCGGTCTAATGCCGTTTAGCAATTTCAATCGCATTCATGTCGTTCCACCATGCAATGTCTCGGAAGCTGAAGTCCGCGAAGGAATAGCAATTTTGGATGAAGCACTTTCAACAATTGGCAAATACTACGAAGGTAAGGATTAACGTGAACCGTATTACCCACTTCATAAACGGAACAACCTGGAATGGCACAGCTGAAAGAAAAGGTGATGTCTTTAATCCTGCGACCGGAGTTGTTACCGGTCAAGTTGATTTTGCAGATAACGCAGTAGTAGATCAGGCTGTCGCAGCTGCAAGTGCGGCTGCAAAAGAGTGGCGAAAAGCTTCGTTAGCCAAACGATCCCAAGTTCTCTTTGCATTTAGAGAGATTGTTAATTCCAGAAAAGAAGAATTAGCACGCGCAATCACAGCTGAGCATGGAAAGGTATTTTCCGATGCACTAGGTGAAGTTACCCGCGGTCTAGAAGTCGTGGAATTTGCTTGCGGTATTCCCCACCTACTAAAAGGTTCTTATAGCGAAGGCGTTTCTACGAGTATCGATGTGTATTCGATTCGTCAGCCCCTTGGTGTCTGTGCAATTATCTCGCCGTTTAATTTCCCTGCGATGGTTCCGATGTGGTTTTTCCCTATCGCAATTGGCGCAGGAAATGCTGTAATTATTAAACCAAGCGAAAAAGATCCAACTACATCAATGTTGACAGCTCAGTACCTAAAAGAAGCTGGTTTGCCAGATGGCGTATTCAACGTCGTGCATGGCGACAAAGTTGCGGTAGATCGAATTCTGGAACATCCAGATATTGCTTCAGTTTCATTTGTTGGCTCTACACCGATTGCAAAATACATCTATGAAAATGGAACTAAGGCCGGCAAGCGTGTACAAGCTCTGGGTGGAGCTAAGAATCATATGTTGGTGCTCCCTGATGCAGATCTTGACCTAGCGGCAGATGCAGCGGTTAACGCTGGATTCGGATCAGCTGGTGAAAGATGTATGGCGATTTCAGCCCTTGTCGTAGTTGAACCAGTTGCAGATCAGTTAGTTGCGAAGATTAAAGAGCGCATGGCAACTTTGAAGACTGGCGATGGAACTCGCGATAGCGATATGGGGCCATTAGTCACTGCTGTACATCGCGACAAAGTTGTTTCGTATGTTGATGCCGGTGAAAAAGAAGGCGCAACGCTTGTGGTTGATGGTAGAAATCCAAAAGTTAATGGCGAATCAAATGGATTCTGGCTCGGTCCAACCCTTTTCGATAACGTCACACCTAAAATGTCAATCTACAACGATGAAATATTTGGTCCGGTCCTATCAGTGGTTCGAGTTAAGAGTTACGAAGAAGGCGTGAATTTAATCAATTCTCATCGCTACGGAAACGGAACTGCCATATTTACAAATGACGGTGGCGCGGCCCGTAGATTCCAGAATGAAGTAAATGTTGGAATGATAGGAATCAACGTTCCGATTCCAGTTCCAACTGCCTATTACTCATTTGGCGGTTGGAAGAGTTCACTATTTGGCGATACTCACGCCCACGGAACTGAAGGCGTTCATTTCTTTACTCGTGGAAAAGTAGTAACAAGTCGCTGGCTCGATCCAAGCCACGGTGGAATTAACTTAGGATTTCCGCAGAATCGCTAGCTAGATCTCTTTACCAAGAGATTCATGACTTCATCAACTGGGGTCTTGCTGAAATTCTCGTAATCTAAAGTTAATTTCAAAATTGCTTCTTGTTGGGTTGAGTCATAAATGCGACTCAAATTTTTCTTATATTTTTCAATAAGTAACGGGATGCCATCATTTCTTCGGCGCTTGTGGCCAATTGGATATTCGATAGCGATTTCGCCAATCGTGCTGCCATCTTTGAAATAAACGGTCAAAGCATTTGCAATCGAACGTTTCTCGGGGTCGTGATAATCCTTCGTATATTGAGGGTTCTCGATACAGGTGATTTTTTCACGTAATTCATCAATTCTTGGATCGGCCGCTACATCATCTTCGTAATCTCGCGCGGTTAATCTGCCGAAAATAATAGGGACTGCAACCATATATTGGATCGTATGATCTCTATCTGCAGGATTTCGCAGCGGACCTTTCTTATCAATAATTCGAATACAGGCTTCATGGGTTTTAATCTCAATACGTTCGATATCTGAAATAGATTTTTTCGAATTCTGCATTTCTTTATGAATTGCCATGGCAGCTTCGACTGCGGTTTGTGAATGAAATTCCGCCGGATAGGAAATTTTGAAGAGAATGTTCTCCATCACATAAGTTTCATACGGTCTTTGAAATTTGAATTTTTCGCCTTTAAATGAGACATCGTAAAAACCCCAAGTCTTTGCGGTTAGTGCCGTTGGGTAGCCCATTTCTCCGCTCTTAGCGATTAGAGCTAAACGCACCGCCCTAGAGGTGGCATCTCCTGCCGCCCATGATTTTCTAGAACCAGCATTGGGAAAATGTCGATAAGTTCGAAGCGATTGTCCATCTACCCATGCAAGAGATAAAGCGTTTAGTAATTGAGTTTTATTGAGTCCTAAAAGTTCTCCAGCAACAACGGTCGATGCAACTTTTACTAGAACTACGTGGTCGAGTCCCACTTTATTAAAGGAATTTTCTAGAGCAATACAACCTTGAATTTCGTGAGCTTTAATCATGGCGGTAAATACATCAGACATCAGCAGTCGTTTATTTCCCGCTGATTTATGGTTTCGAGAAATCCAGTCTGCTACTGCGAGAATTGCACCGAGGTTA
>CAYRXG010000055.1:5086-5939 GCA_964428285.1 uncultured Clavibacter sp. | reverse complement strand
CCTTTCTCTGAAAGATTGGTTTTTAGATCAGGTCAACGACTATCTGAGATCAACCGTAGACCCCACACCTCAAACACCTTCGCCAGTGACTCCGCGTATGCAAGAAGCTCACACGAGGCAAAAATCTCCCACCAAATTGACTACTGCCATCAGCTCCGAAGCAAGCTCAAGTGCTTTGATCAAAACTTACGAAACACTTGAGAGTCGCTACTCCGTCAGAGTTCTGCAGAGTGATGTCTCATATGTCAGTCCAGTCAACTTTGTTGAATCGCTAAGACGCCCCCGTCATCGATGGTTTCCCTACAAAGAAGGCTTCTCACCTACTTTTGTACAGGGGTTTATTTCTGAATTTCAAACCAAAAAAAATGGCCTTGTACTCGATCCCTTTTCCGGAGTTGGTACAACAAGTTTAGTTGCCAGCTCAATGGGCCTTAATGCGATTGGCTTTGATGTGAGCCCAATGGCTATTTTTATTTCAAAAACAAAATCCATATCACTTAGCAAGTCAGAGCTCTTGAAATTCAGTGACTACATCAAATCACTACCAACAACAAATGCTTCCAATCAGTATCCGGCGCCAGAAAACGGTACCGTAGTTGGCTATTTTGAACGGCCATATTTAGATGCACTCTTATCAGTTCGCTGGATTGCCAATCAGGCTCCTACCGAAAAAATTCGCAATCTTGCTCTTTTAGCTTATTTGACTTTAATTGAAGAATTTTCCACATTCCCTCAACGTAATCTCGTGCATGCCCCCAATCCCGCTTTGCGTCCAAATTGCCCAGATAAAGACAATCTTGCAGCCCCAGCTTAATGCGGGCGAGCGCACGTGTGATCTTGCGGGTTACAAAGG
>CAYRXG010000055.1:0-5076 GCA_964428285.1 uncultured Clavibacter sp. | reverse complement strand
TTGAAGAATTTTCCACACATAGAAAAGCAGGAAATGGAGTCAAAAGAAAGACTCGCATTGAATATCGCAATTTAAATTCTTCACCTTTTGAGCAGGTGCGCAGTTCATTCATTCAAAAATTGATCCAGATGGAGGACGATCTGCGGCATGATCCTTTGATCATTAAGCCGCATTTTTACGAAGCAAGTTGCATAGAAGCTAAAGAGACATCAAAAATTGAAGATGTCTCTTTAGCTCTAACTTCGCCTCCATATGCAAATTGCTTTGATTACAGCAAAATCTACATGCGTGAGTTATGGCTTGGGGACTTTTTTAAGTCAACAGAAGACCAGAAATCCTTTCGCAAAGACTCTATTCGGTCGCATGTTCACGCCACATGGAAAGACCGGCACGTTGAGCATGGTAGTGAGATTGCCGAAAAACTGATCAAGCCATTGCTTTCATCACAAGATCTTTGGTCAGAAAAAATTCCAGGGATGATCACCGGATACTTCAAAGATCTCGGATCTCTATTATCAACAATTCATCCAAAATTTTCTAAAGGCTCGTCTTTTGGTATTGTGGTTGGAAACTCTGTCTATGGTGGCCTGCCAATAGCAACAGATTTACTTATTGCTGAAATGGCTGAGAGTATCGGTTACCAAGTCTCAAGAATCGATGTGTATAGAGGGGTAATTCCTTCTTCTCAACAATACAACTTGATTGATGATCGCCGATGGGCTCGTGAGAGCACTGTTATTTTGAAGAAAAAATGAACCCAACTAAATTATCAACCTTGAGCTGGGGCGAGGAAATTTCATTCCCTAGCTCACGAAAAGGAGACATGTACAGTCATGTTGTTGGTGCTCGCTATCCTTGTCGTAGTGTTGCTTATGTTCCTCGACTTATTCTTAGCGAACTAGCCGCATCTAACCCGAAAGAGATGAATGTTCTAGATCCATTTATGGGATCAGGGACTACTGCACTTGAAGCCAATTTGCGAGCTTTCAATGCCTATGGTTTAGAAGTTGATCCTTACGCACGCTTAATCGGTTCTGCATCTGTTCAGAAATTTTCTAAAGTCGATCTATCCAAATTGGAAGAATTTGGATCGACACTGGAATCAAAATTTCGATCAACAAGAAGTCTGAAATCTATGATTCCAGACATCTTGAATATTGATCACTGGTTTCCGGAAAAAAACATTGACGACCTCGTTCGATTGAAGAGAGTAATTTCCGATTTTTTAGAAACTACTCCTAAAGCCAATAACTTCTTGTATGCCGCGTTCGCAGACATCATTCGAGCCGTTTCATATGCAGAAAGGCAATCGTTAAAGCCCTATGTATCAACTCGATTTAGGAAGCAGCCCGCAGAAGTGCTTCCATCATTTCAGAAGTGCTTGAAGAAGTACCTTGATGGAGCTCAAGCTGTTGCGCTGCTTAAAGACTACGGTACAGGACAAATAAAATGGATTGATGGTGATGCCACCCAATTTAAGTTAGACGCAAAAATTGACGTCGCTATCACTTCACCTCCATATATAAATGCAATGGACTACGTTCGTTGCATCAAACTCGAAAGTAGTTGGGTTGGTACCGGGTCAAGCGACATATTTTCAGAGGTGAGATCCTCCCAAGTCGGTGAGGCAGCTAGAAGCAAAAAACGGGAGATCTCTGCTGATGTTCTGGAAATCATTGGCCCAGATTTCTTGCGCATCCAAGAAGTTGATAAAGCGCGATCCAAAACGGTTGCGGCCTATTTCCAAGACATGAAGAGCAACCTCAACTGTGTCTACAAGGCACTAAAGGCAAATGCGCAATATCACATCATCGTAGGCGACAGTGTGGTTCGCGATGTGGAGGTTGCTACCCATCATCACATTGGGAAAATTGCTGAAAAGATTGGATTTGAATGGCAAGGCTACTTCAAATATGCGATCAAGGATCATCGAACCTCATTGCCGAGAAATGGTCGAGGTGGAAAAATCGAGGTTGAACACGTCATTAGCTTGAGAAAACCATGATCAACGATAGCGCTCAACCAATCTTTATCTATCCAGATCAACTCTTGAAAGAAACTTGGCCTGCATGGGTTGAGTCAGTACTTTCAAAACAGCCGGAAGATGAATACCGAAATGCTAGGGGGTTTCAAGAGTTAACGGGATCGACGGACTCCACTGGACGCACCAGGGCCGGTGAGGCTTATCGCTTGGGCTTGCTACTTCAGAGGGTTATCCGTGAACGCACAGAAGGAAGTGGTGTTCCAAAGGGATGGCAATATGTTTGCGATGGAAAGACCGTCATCAGCAAGACTGGGCATTTGTCTTACGCAATAGGTAAGGCTCTTGCAGATGATGACACTATTATTGAAGCCAATAAGGGATTGAATGTTCTTTATTTACTATTTGCTTTATCGCTAGGCATCCAATTCAACTCTGGCTATTTGCCAACAGCATTAATTTACGCTTGGACTCTTCAAGAGTTTCGGAAAAATGTTGGAACTGAAGAATTTGACTCTCATTACGAAGACTATTCAAGATTCCTTGCTGCAGCAGTTTTCAAAACACTTGATTCTTCAGCACATCAGGCCACCTTTATTAATGAGTATTTGAATTCAGCTAGCCTTACATCCCTGATCCTTCAAAAAAGTTCTGATCAATCAATTCATAAAGTCACGCCATCACTGCTGAGTGCAAAAATCGCAGGAAAGCCTTCAAGTCTACCTAATGTGAACGACATCCCATCAGCAAAAGCTCCGCTGTTCTGGTCCTCGGTTGACCGAGGTATTTTTCAAAGAGCCATCGCTGTAGGCAATGATTTAATTCAAGCTCTCATTCCAATTGATCAGTCGCACTGGAAACAGCATGGAACAAGCGTTTTGACGACAGCCATTCAGGTCCCCGAATCAGAAGATCACATGCTTCTGGAAAAACTTGACGAAATTTTCAAAAATATCACAACCATTTCCCCAATATGGAGTCTGCTCATGGAGAAACTTGCTGATGGTGTCTACTCAGCCCTAGCGTATGTTGAGAACTCAGCTAATCGCTTAACTATGCCAACAAAATTCCATCTTCATGGCATTTCAACGACCCCAGCGAATGAGTCATTTTTTACCGTAGAGTTACGCAAAGAGACTGTACCAATAGAGCCTCAGATTGGAGCATCCGTAATGGTTGCCGACAAGGAGTTTCGCATCAAGACTCTAACTTCAACTGATACTCATCTTACGTTGGAGTTAGAAGCTTCATAAAACTTGATAGCTGCTCTTCATTCTCAATGAAGCTATCCTTTACAGGTAAGGTGACTAAAAAAAGATTAGCGTCGAAGTTCGGTATTTTTTCCACTTTTAACGCATCTCCTGGATAAACCAATAATCCCGTTTTATTTTCAATTTGGAATGGATAACTGTTATACGACAGATAAGAAATAAGCTGTGATACATGCTCTCTCATAGCCAAGTGGTTGCTGTACTTTATTTCTGCAACCACGAATTCATTTGTTTTGTCATTTAAGTAAATGTGATCCGGCTCTATCGATCTATCCAATCGCTCGTTTGGCAATCTAGCATCTACAAAGCTGAATGAATACGTATAGTTTTCTTTGGGGATTTTTTGAAATTCCTTAAAGGAATTTTTCAAAATATGTCCAGCATACAATTCAAAAGCCCTGTCTAGTGCAATTGAGACGCTCCAGAATGAGCCAGTCGCTGAGCTATTATTTGAGGCGAACATCCCTTTCCAGCGCCAATACTGCACACACTTAGCGACCAAACTTTTCACACCGAATGTGAACGGTGGATGCGAAAGCTCCGTTACCAATCGCATTGAAAAAGGAATGTTTGCAAATGGCTTGAGCTTACTTTCTATTGAAATAAATGTTGCTCGCGGTTGAATATTACTTCGTCCGAGCGTGTTATGCCAACTATCTAAATCTTGTAATGCACTCTTTGCAGTAGCTAAAAAGAGCGATGCGTATTGCCGTTGCCGATAGTTATCAAGCACTTCACAATCAATTCCAAATCGACCCAATCCAATGTTGATAGCCAAACTTTTGGCAATAGGACGACCAACAACAGCGCTTCGATTACGTAAGATTTTTTTTGAATTAAAAATTGAAAAATTGTGAACGCCGAAATTGTTTATTTCATCAATCAATCCCAGCAAAAAAGTCCATGAAAACGTAGCGTCTTCCTCTTGTACAGATACTTCTTGATCGCGTTTTATCTCGACAATTTTATTGGAAAGATTAAGTTTTTCGATACAATTGAATAATGCTCGAATATCTAGATCATCAATCTTTGGGTTTATGGAAAACGTTATTTTTCCATTGCTATTTTTGAAACTGCCAAAACCAATTTTTCTTCCGTCATAGTCGATACGGAGTCCTTTGGAATCAAAAGACAGAGATAAACCGAACTCGCGGCTGATTCTTTCTCTTGATTCGGCTGAGGAACGACTTAACTCATCCGCGAAGATTCGCGAATCACGTGATTGCCAGCTGCCAGTATCAAACTCAAAGTGTCTAGACATCTCTCAAGTCAGTCTTAAACAGCTCGATGCCACTCTCATAACTTATAGAACTACACGCGGCGCTATCTAGTTGGTTGCCTAAAGGAAGTTTTGCAAGATCTATTTCTTTAAAACTAAGAAGACCCTGTTCAGCATAGTCTTGAAGAGTTGGCAAAATTTGATACACATATGATGTGTAGAGCCAGGCAATCTGCTCTGACTCTTCTACGCAGCTTTCTGGTGGAAGGAAGTATGCATGACCGAGCATCAGTTCACTAACAGGGACGTTTCCACCCGATTCAGAGTTCTCTACCAGCCCTTTTACAAGGTCATAAAGATGAACGCCGTAGGGTATGCGCTCGCCCCCTTTTGCCCAGCATTTCTCGACTGGTGTTCTAGATGGCAATATTGGGATGTTTGCAAAACGTCTCCTAAGCGCAAAATCAAATCCAGATGTTGCACGATCAATAGAGTTCATCGTACCGAGGATAAGCATCGACTCTGGAATCGAAATCGTTGGTCCCAAATCACCGAGAGGATACGGCGTAACAACATTTGAGTCACGACGGTCGAGTGCATAAATT
>CAYRXG010000054.1:0-6035 GCA_964428285.1 uncultured Clavibacter sp. | reverse complement strand
TCGTGAGATTCACAGCGGCGGTGAAGATTCCGGCAATTCGTAAGTTGCTCTTACTGCGCTGGACCGGGCAAATGACTGATGGCATCTTTCAATCAGCCCTCGCTTCATTTGTTCTTTTTTCACCAGAACGCCAACCAGATGCAAAATCTGCTGCAGCCGCATTTGCTGTTGTTTTACTTCCTTATTCAGTAATTGGTCCGCTTGTTGGAACAATTTTGGATCGATTTTCCAGACAACGCATTATTCTCTTTGCAAATTTATTTCGCGCCCTAACTTTGATCTTTATCGCAGGGCTAATCCGAAATGGCGCGACTGGTGTTGAGTTAACGATTTTTGTACTTATTGCATTTGGAGTAAATCGTTTAATTCTTGCTGGTTTATCAGCTGGCTTACCTCTCTTGTTAGATTCATCTTCTGGTCGCACCACTCTGGTATCTGTAAATGCAATTGCAGTAACTGGCGGCACGGTATTTGTTGTCATTGGTGGCGGTATCGGAATCGGTGTTCGTAATCTTCTCGATGGTCGAGTCACCGCAGATCAGGCAGATGCGTTACTAATTTCCTTGGGGTCAATTACCTTCTTTTTGGCTGCGCTTTTTGCCCTACTCTTAAAGAAAAATGATCTTGGTCCGCTACCTCATGAAGTGAGAAGAGAGAGCGTTACACAGGCATATCGAGAAATGGTTGCTGCCTTTAAATTCCTTAGAAAAATCAGAGATTGCTTCTTAGGAATTAATGCAACGGCAATCCAGCGAAGTGGTTTAACGGCACTTACCTTGATGGCGCTATTGCTTAATCGAAATACTTTTCATGATCCAGCAGATCCAGAAAGTGGCTTAGCTGGCTTTGCTTTTGCAATCACTGTGGCAGGGATTGGCATAACTATCGGCGCCATTCTTGCACCCTTTGGTGTGGCTAAGTTTGGTCGCCATAGATGGATTCGAATCTCACTGTTGGCAAGCGCAGTACTTCCAATCGCCTTGGCGTTTAATCAAAATCAATTCTTCCTAGTTGCAACCGGTTTTTTTGCCGGCATGGCAGGACAGGGAGTCAAAGTCACAAATGATGCGTTAGTGCAATCAAAGATTGCTGATCAATTTCGCGGTCGAGTTTTCGCCGTTTATGACGTAATTGTTAATGCTGGAATTGTCGGCGGTGCAATTATTGCTGCATTGGTTCTGCCAAGTGATGGACTCTCTTCTTTATTACCAACACTTATCGCAGTTGCTTATATTCTCTTTGCAATTATTTTCTTACGCGGTAAGAACTTTAACTCTGATTTTTCTCCCACCAATTAAGTAATTCGCGCTTCGCATCCTCTTCACCGAGCGGACCATTTTCCAACCGTAGTTCCAATAAATAGTCATAAGCTTTGCCGACTGCTGGACCGGCTTTGATTCCAAGAATTTTCATAATCTGATTTCCATCAAGATCTGGGCGAATTTTTAATAACTCTTCTTGCTCCATCAAGGTTCCAATGCGCGCCTCTAGATGGTCATAATGAGTAGCAAGTTTCTCGGCTTTTCGTTGGTTTCGCGTAGTGCAATCAGCCCGCGTTAAAACATGAAGATGTGTTAGTAATTCACCGGCGTCACGAACATAGCGACGCACCGCAGAATCAGTCCATTCGCCGCCACCATAACCATGAAAACGCAGATGTAGAAATACCAGTTTTGAAACCTCATCTACAACGTGATGATCAAAACGCAATTTTTGCAATCGCTCTTTTGCCATCCGGGCGCCTACGACTTCGTGATGATGGAATGAAACGCCGCCGCCGGGAATTAATGCGCGTGTCTTTGGTTTACCAATATCGTGTAATAACGCTGCTAGTCGTGAGACTAAATTGGCGCCACCAAGACGTTCTTCTAGGGCAATCGATTGTTCAACGACGGTAAGGGTATGTTCGTATACATCTTTATGGTGATGGTGTTCATCAATCTCAAGACGTAACTTTGGAATTTCCGGTAAGAATTTTTCACATAATCCTGTGTCAACCAAAGTGGTCAGACCAATCCGCGGATTAGGCGACATCACTAATTTAATGAATTCATCGCGAATTCGCTCAGAAGAGATAATCGATAAGCGATCAGCCATTTCACTCATTGCCACAATTACTTCAGGTGCAATCGTGAAATCTAATTGAGCCGCAAACCTGGCAGCCCGCAGCATTCGCAGTGGGTCATCGCCAAAGGAAAGTTCGGGTGATCCGGGCGTGCGCAGCGCTTTTAACAATAAATCTCGGACACCATTATGTGGATCAATAAATTCTGGTGACTCGCCAGTTAGTTCAATCGCCATCGCATTAATAGTGAAGTCGCGACGTAATAGATCTTCTTCTATTGAATCGCCAAATTGGACGGCTGGTTTACGTGAATCTTCTAAATAAACTTCGCTGCGATAAGTTGTAATTTCAAATACTTGTTCAGCTTTTCGCGCACCAATCGTTCCAAATTTAATTCCAACTTCCCAAATATCTTCAGCCCACTTCTTTAGAATTTTCTTAGTATCTTCTGGGCGGGCATCTGTTGTTAAATCTAAATCATTTCCGAAACGATTTAAAAGAATATCTCGGACTGATCCACCAACAAGCGCTAATTTGAAACCAGCGCTCTTAAATTCTTTTGCGAGCGCAAGGGCAGCCGGCGCTTTTTCGCGAACGGCTGAGATTGCGATTTCACTCGCTGCTTTTGCTGGTGTTTCCATTTGCGTCTAAGGCTACCGAGTAGGCTTCTCTCTATGACCCCGGCACCCAGTGCGGGCGGCGAAGGAGTAAAAAAGCAGCGTAATCGACGACGTTCACGCTCCAAATCTTCCAGACGCTCGCAAAATAAAAATTCAAGATCAAAGCCTTATGCCAAACGTGTAGATGAAGTAAGCGCAGGCGGATTAGTTGTTGATCAGACCGGAACTAAAGGTTTGTTAATTGGGCGCATTGATGCCCGCGATAAAACTCGCGAACGCCTGCTCTGGTCATTACCAAAAGGTCATATTGAAGAAGGTGAGACTCCGGAAGCTGCCGCAATTCGCGAAGTTAAAGAGGAAACTGGAATCGAAAGTGAAATTACAAAATCACTTGGCGTAATTGATTTTTGGTTTATGGCAGGCGGGAAGCGAATTCACAAAACCGTTCATCATTTTTTATTTAAAGAGACAGGTGGCCGGATTGCGCCACAAGTTAGCGAAGTAGATGATGTCCGTTGGTTTCCGCTAGATGAAATAGAAAGTCGGTTGGCCTATCCCGATGAAAAGAAGTTAATTGCTCGTTCTAAAGAGTTGATCTCGTGAAGCGATTAACGCTGGCTTTACTTATTACCCTATTTTCAATTCCTATTTTTTCAGTACCAATTGCTACCGCTAGTCCCTCAAATTACATTGCTGAGCCCACCTTTCGTGGCGCCGATGGCATCTATGTAAATAATGAATTAGCCACCTTGATTCAACCTGGAAATCCTCTTGGTGATTTAGTTTTCAAGAGAAATTATGAAAGTACTTATGTCATAGATGTTGCCACTATTGAGGAGATTGCAGACCTTGCCGATGGTTATCAATATCTTGATGCCGATGGCAAAATCTTTGAGGTTTCCAATGATGATATTGCCAGCCGTTGGTTAACAGCGCTAAAGAGCCAGAGTAAAGATAAAAGAATTTTGGCCCTGCCCTATGGAAACCCCGATATCGTATTTTTGAGAGAGCAAGCTCCTGCTGAATTGGCTTTCTACCAAGAGGTTGCTTCGTCAAAACTGGGTACTTTTCTTGGGGTTCCAGTATCACTTGCTCCTCTTGCAAGCTCGGCAAAGAAATCTAATCTTTTAGCTAGGACTCTCCATAAAAGTTATCGCTCTGAATTACGGGCACTTGATGCGGTGGCTTCAGCTGATGAAATTACTTCACTTCGACTGCAGTTAGGAAAGATATTAAATCCAGATCTTCCTAAGGAGCGCGCCACTGAACTTGTTAATAAATTACAAAGCGCACTTGCTGATCACCGCAAGAAATTACGAATCGCGGCAGGCAATTACACGATTACCGCAGAGAATTATGATTTACCAGTAACGGTAATAAATGATTTAACAACGCCAGTAACTTTACAAGTTGTACCGCGCGCAAATAATTCGCGAGTTATCGTAAGAGAAACTGCACCAATCACTATCGGTGCTCAATCACAGTTACAAGTGAAAATTCCAATTCAAGTCTTAGCTTCGGGTGAAACTAGACTCGATATGAAATTAAGAACTTCGACCGGAAAATTTGTTGGGGAGAGCGACTCGATCAGGCTCCGCCTTGCGGTTATTTCACCGTTGACTACCTGGTTTACAACAGGAATGGCCATAATCTTGCTACTTGCAGCAGTAGTCCAGAGCGTAAGAAGAGTTAAGAGGCGACATGAGTAACTTAATCAAGTCCTCTGCTTTTATGGCGCTTGGCACTTTGCTATCGCGAATCACCGGACTTGTTAGAGGTTTATTAACTGTTGCGGTTCTTGGTACCGCTTTACTTGGTGACACTTTCAATGTTGGCAATACAACACCAAACATTATTTACAATTTATTAATCGGTGGTGCGCTAACTGCGGTATTTGTTCCACAGATAGTCCGTTCATTTCGTGATCCAGATGGCGGCAATCTATTTGTATCAAAACTTGTAACTTTAATCGGATCGCTAATTTTTGCCGTCACAGTAATTGCGATGATTGCGGCACCGATTTTGGTCTCGCTTTATGCGCCTACTTTTGATGGTAGAGCCCGCGAAATCACTATTGCGTTCACCTTATATTGCTTGCCACAGATTCTCTTCTATGGATTATTTGGAGTTCTGGGACAAGTAACCAACGCCAAAGAAAAGTTTGGCCCGATGATGTGGTCACCAATTGCAAATAACTTAATCGGCATCATTCTCTTTGCTTATTTCTTATCAGTTACTGACGATTTAAGCGTTGGCACAATCACCAATCAACAAGTCATACTTCTTGGTCTTGGCACGACTGCTGGAATAGCAGTACAAGCTCTTTTATTGCTTCCCTATATAAAGAAATCAGGACTGACTATTAAGTTGAGTTTTGGCTGGCGCAATAGCGGACTTGGAAAATCACTTCGCCTCGGAAGTTGGACCCTTCTTTCAGTTTTAGTATCTCAAATCGGTTTTCTAGTTACCGTTAATTTAGCAACGCGCTCAGGTCTTAGCGCACTTAATTCCGGTATTGAATATGGCGTTGGATATACACCTTATGCAAACGCTTATCTGATTTTGATGTTGCCGCATTCAGTTGCCACTATTTCAATAGTTACTGCAATCTTGCCGAAATTATCGAAGTTAGTTTTAGATTCTGACCAAGCAGGATTCCGCGCGGAGATTCGGCATGCGCTTCGCCTAGTTGCAATTATTGCGGTACCTGCATCCTTCGCATTTTTTGCCTTCGGTACCTTAATTGGTAAATCACTCTTCTTTGGAATTGATGAAGCTAGCGCTGAATATTTAGGAAAAGTGCTTGCAGGTTTTGCCTTCGGAGCGATTCCACTCTCTATGAATCTAGTTGGAATTAGAGCACTAAATGCTTATGAAAATACTCGTTATCAATTCTTCTCGACATTAGTTACCAATATTGTTGTGGTTATCGGCTCATTAATTGCATTCTTTATTTTGGATCCAGAAGAAGTTGTTATTGGCCTAGCAGTTGCATTTGCAATTAGTTACTGGGTAGGGCTTTTTGTTACCGACTATCTCTTGGCTCGTTTCGTTGGCGATTTGATGTTAAGTCGCGAACTCGGCTTTTATTTGCGGGTTTCTATCGTTGCTGGGCTTGCCGTAGCTCTGGTCTCAGTTACTTCACGTGCGCTGGGCCACACCGGGAATATCGTTGAATTAATCGGAGTTCTTACTGCTACGACGATTCTCTACTTCTTATTTGCGCGAATCGCGCGCATCAAAGAGGTCAGTGAAACCGTCAAGACGATTCTTCGTAGATAGGGTGCGCTGGTGAGCGTTGATTATTCAAAGGTCCATGAAGTTGTAATTGTTGGATCAGGTCCAGCTGG
>CAYRXG010000053.1:0-6150 GCA_964428285.1 uncultured Clavibacter sp. | reverse complement strand
ATTACAACTAGATTAACGCCGGTAGCTGCAACAAAATCACTTTCAACTTGTTCTGCCTCGCCTTTACGCAGTAAACCGTGATCAACAAATACGCATGTTAGTTGTGAACCAATTGCGCGTTGGACCAAGGCAGCTGCTACGGCTGAATCGACTCCGCCAGAGAGACCGCAAATTACTCGCTTATCTCCAACTTCAGATTTGATATTAATAATTTCATTTTCAATAATATTTTCCGAGTTCCAAGTTGGTTTTAACTTAACAACTTGGTGCAACCATCTATGTAAGATTTCCTGACCATATTCACTATGAAGTACTTCTGGATGAAATTGGACGCCAGCGAATTTGCCATCTTCGCTCTCGAATGCTGCAACAGGGGTGTTTAAGGTTCGGCCAATAGTTGCAAAACCTTCTGGTGCGCGCGCAACGCTATCGCCATGACTCATCCAAACATCGAATGCAGAATTCAGTCCGTTAAATAATTTGGAGGTCGTATCTGCAGTGAAGTGAGTTCGGCCAAATTCAGAAGTTCCAGTTTGTGCGACTTCGCCGCCAAGGGCTTGTGCCATAGCTTGAAAGCCGTAGCAGATTCCAAATATTGGAATTCCCTCTTTAAAAATAGATTGATCAATCTGCGGTGCACCTTTTTCATAAACCGAAGACGGTCCGCCAGAGAGAATTATTGCTGCAGGATTTCGTGCCAAGATTTCATTAACGGGCATAGAAGATGGAACTATTTCGCTATATATATTGGCTTGGCGAACGCGGCGAGCAATTAATTGCGCATATTGCGCACCAAAATCAACCACTAAAACGTGGTTACTACGGCTATTAATCAATCTTTATCCCCGGTTTAAAACGATTTCAACTCTTTGGAATTCTTTTAATTCGGAATAGCCGCAAGTAGCCATCGCTCGGCGAAGAGCGCCAAAGAGGTTCATCGTGCCATCTGCAGAATGAGATGGACCAACAAGAATTTCAGATAACGAACCGGTTGTTCCAACGTGTACACGAGTTCCGCGAGGCAATTCAGCATGATGCGCTTCTGTTCCCCAATGCCATCCGCGACCTGGTGCTTCCTCGGCGCGCGCTAATGGTGATCCAAGCATTACTGCATCAGCGCCACATGCAATTGCTTTAGGTATATCACCACTCTTACCAATTGATCCATCGGCAATTACATGAACATAACGACCACCGGATTCATCTAGATATTCACGACGGGCGGCAGCAACATCGGCAACTGCTGTTGCCATTGGAACTGAAATTCCAAGAACTTGTCGTGTTGTATGTGCTGCGCCGCCGCCGAAACCGACTAGTACGCCGGCAGCTCCTGCACGCATTAAATGAAGCGCGCTCTGAGATGTAGCACAACCACCAACAATTACCGGCACATCAAGTTCGTAAATAAATTTCTTTAGGTTTAATGGCTCCGTTTTATTGGAAACATGTTCTGCACTTACCGTAGTTCCGCGAATAACAAATAGATCTACTCCTGCATCAATAACTGTTTTATGAAATTCGGCAGTTCGTTGTGGCGAGAGGGCGCCGGCTACCGTGACTCCAGCTGCTCGGATTTCTGCGATTCGCTCTTTAATTAACTCCGGTCGAATCGGCGCTTTATAAAGCTCCTGCATTCTGGCGGTTGCTTGCTCTGCCGGAATTGAAGATATTTCGCCAAGTTGAATTTTGGGATTTTCATAACGCGTCCATAATCCTTCTAAATTAAGAACACCAAGTCCTCCGAGTTGGCCAATTGCAATTGCGGTTTCTGGAGAAACGACGGAATCCATTGGTGCAGCAAGTAGTGGTAGATCAAATTTGTAAGCATCAATCTGCCAGGCAAGTGAGGCATCTTGAGGTTCGCGCGTTCTGCGTGATGGCACAATTGAAATATCATCGAAAGAGTAAGCAGTTCGAGCTCGTTTACCCTCGGAAATCTCAATATCGACCATGGCTACTAGTTTCCTTTACCTCTTGTGGAACCTGGGTAATTTGGAGCTTCGGATACATCAAAAACATCATGCGGGTGGCTCTCCTGTAAACCAGCGCTGGTGATTTGAATTAAGCGACCGCGTTTTTGTAGAGCAGAAATATCTTCGGCACCGGCGTAACCCATTCCAGAACGTAATCCACCAACTAATTGGTGAACCACATCGCCAACAGGTCCGCGATATGAAACTTTTCCTTCAATACCTTCAGGAACTAATTTATCTTCAGATAAAACATCATCTTGCATATAACGATCTTTTGAATATGACTTGGTTTCGCCACGAGATTGCATTGCACCAAGTGAACCCATGCCACGATATCGTTTAAATTTCTTTCCGCCGCTTTCAATTAATTCACCCGGTGATTCATCGCAACCTGCAAGTAAGGAACCGAGCATCACTGAATCTGCACCCGAAACGATTGCTTTGGCAATATCGCCAGAATATTGCAAGCCACCATCTGCAATTAATGGCACATCAGCTTTCTTACAAGCTTTTGCTGCCTCCATAATCGCAGTAATTTGTGGAACACCGACGCCTGCAATTACTCGAGTTGTGCAGATTGATCCAGGTCCTACTCCGACCTTTACCGCATCAGCCCCTGCGTTAATAAGTGCTTGCGCGCCAGCACGGGTTGCGACGTTGCCACCAATAATTTCTTGATCTGAATAATTGCTTTTGATTCTTTCAATCGCATCTAGAACTGCACGGTGATGGCCATGGGCAGTATCAACGACGATTACATCAACGCCAACTTCAATTAGTTCTTGAGCACGTTTGAAACCATCATCACCAACGCCGACGGCAGCTCCAACAATTAACCCAGCACCTTTAACTAATTTGGCATGAGTAACTTGCTCCTCAATGGCAAGGTTTCTATGAATAATTCCGATTCCGCCGAGTTTTGCCATAGCAATTGCCATCGCAGATTCTGTGACGGTATCCATCGCCGCAGAAATCAAAGGAATATCAAGGCTAATCCGCCGAGTCAGTGAGGTCTTGGTAATTACTTCAGATGGAACAACTTCTGAAGCATCTGGAAGTAATAAAACATCATCATAAGTCAGGCCCAACATCGCTACTTTCTCGTTGAGCGCTTCTGCCATGCCGAAACCTTAATGGGTAAGGTAATTAAGCTCCAACTGCCCGCATGATCTCCTCGCAGGCTTCCACTAAATCATCAACTAATACCGCACTCTTTGGACAGTTATTGCCCCAACCTGGTCCACCAATTACTACACGAGGCGCAGGTCTAATAGCGGGAATTTCGGATAGCAAATCTGAATCACCATTTTTATTTAGTTGAGCCCAGAGAAATACTGCTGGTGGTGCAGATTTCTTTACTACTGCGCTAATTGCTTCAATTGGAGTACGCGCACCTAAAAATTGTGTCTGAATATTTCGTTCTGATAGCGCTGCTGCTAACGCATAAAGTGGCAAAGAATGCATCTCCTCGCCCACGCAAGCTAGTAAAACCGGACGATCATTAAGCGGATTCTTGATTTCAACCTGACTATCGTTTAGTAGCCGCTTAATAATTTCACTTACCAAGTGCTCAGTTTCAATGCCAGTTCCTTGATCTGCCCATTCATCGCCAAGCATTATCAGTAATGGAACTAAAACCTCATGCCAAGTATTTGTAACTCCTCTTGAGGAAACTTCTGCGCGCAAAAGTTCTTCGATAAAACTTCGATCATAGGCACGAGCCGCTCGGATCAGGGTTTCAACTAACTCTTCGCGGACTGTAATTTCGCGACTTAAGGTTTGAGTTAGGTTTTTCGTTTCACCAGAAAATTCCAAGGCTCGTTCAGCGGCATCAGCAGGTGCAACTCCAGAAATTACTAACTTACGCATCAAGGTTAAGCGAGCTAAGTCAGTTGAGTTGTAACGACGATGTTCACCAGTTGTATGTTCAGATGGACCAAGGCCATATCGACGGTCCCAAGTTCTTAAGGTGGCCGGTGCTACCCCGAGGCGACGGGCGACGGCTGCAACGGTAAGAGATTCCCCCACCAACTTCTCAGGCATAGACGAATACTGGGGCCCGAGACGAGCTCCCGCATCTTGAAATGACCCGAATCACTAAATAGGTACTTGAACAACTTATGACGCGATTGTATGGTTCCACCATGACAGAGATGACCCGCCTACCAAAGCCAGTAGCAAGCAATTGGGAGTGGCAATACGAGGGCTCCTGTCGAAGCCTGCCTACTGAGATGTTCTTCCATCCTGATGGCGAGCGTGGACCGCGTCGCAAAGCGCGCGAGGTAGCGGCGAAAGCGGTCTGCGCAACATGTCCAGTAATTGCCCAATGCCGAGCGCATGCTCTGGCGGCGCAAGAGCCTTACGGAATCTGGGGCGGTCTAACTGAGGATGAGCGTCTTGAGATCATCAGTAAGGCGACTCGCCAAAACGTAAGTTATATCGCTTAAGTAATAGCGCCTGGTTTTTGGCGCAAGCTAATCACTGTTGTTACGGCAAGTGCCGAAATAATCACTCCAAGTGAAACTGCTAGCGAAACATGTGGGATCTTGTAACCGAAAGCTTCATGAATTCCAATTCCATGTAGCGCCTCAATTATTAATTTGATTCCAATAAAGCCAAGGACGATGGATAGTCCTTTCGATAAATAAACCAATCGCTTCAAGAGAATTCCTACCAAGAAATAAAGTTGGCGAAGTCCCATCAAAGCAAAGGCATTTGCCATAAAGACAATATATGGATCTCGGGTAAGTCCGAATATTGCTGGAATCGAATCAAGTGCAAAAAGTAAATCGGTAGTACCGAGGGCAACTAGTGCCAAGCTAAAGGTAGATAAGCCCCGCTTGCGAAGCGCAGTGATAATTCGATTCTCTTGCCATTCATCCTCTTCGGGATCCTCGGTAATAAGTTTGTAGGCGGTCCAGAGCAGAATTGCGCCAAAGAGAAAGAAGATCGCCACGAAGCGTTCGACTACAGCTGCGCCAATTATGATGAAGATGCCGCGCATTACCAAAGCCATCAAAATACCAAGTAATAGAACTAGCTGTTCTTTTTCTCTTTCAATTTTTAATCTGGTCAGAATAATTAGAAAGACAAACAAGTTATCGATTGAAAGTGAATACTCTGTAATCCAGCCGGCAAAGAATTCCGCGCTTGCAGTTGGTCCATCCCAGCTACGCATTGAAATACCGAAGATAATTGCCGCGCTTACGTAAATCGCAGTCCAGGTAGCGGCCTCACGAAGGCTGGTGACGCTATTTCTGCGGTACCAGGCCCATGCCAAGTCCAAGAGCGTTACTAGACCGACAATTGCAAAAGTAATTAGCCATACTGTTAAAGAGACATTCACAGTTTCAGTTGTCATAGCGATGAGTGTAATGAAAAAGGGCCCGAAATTCGGGCCCTTTCAAGATTAATGCGAATGTCCTCCTGGACCGTGGCTATGTCCATGTCCGCCAGCTGCTTCTTTAGTTTCTTCTGGCTTTTCATAAACAAGGGCTTCGGTTGTAAGAAACATTGCGGCAATTGATGCAGCATTTGCAAGTGCAGATCGAGTTACTTTAACTGGATCAATAACACCTACTTTTACAAGATCGCCATATTCATCAGATGCGGCATTAAAGCCTTCATTGCTCTTCAAAGTGCGAACCTTTGAAACAACAACGTAACCTTCTTGGCCAGCATTCTCGGCAATCCAGCGAAGTGGTTCTTGGCATGCCTTTGCAACGATACGAACACCAACTGCAGCGTCGCCTTCGTAACCAAGATCATCATCAAGAACTGTTGCGGCATGCACCAACGCAGCGCCACCACCGGCGACGATTCCCTCTTCAACAGCTGCACGGGTTGCTGAAATTGCATCTTCGAGACGGTGCTTCTTTTCCTTCAATTCAACTTCAGTATGTGCGCCAACTTTAATTACGCAGACACCACCAGAAAGTTTGGCAAGACGTTCCTGTAGTTTTTCGCGATCCCAGTCAGAATCAACAACTTCGATTTCGCGGCGAAGCTCTGCGATGCGACCTTCTACATCTTTCTTTGCTCCTGCGCCATCAACAATTGTGGTGTGATCTTTCGTAATCACGATACGGCGAGCTTTGCCCAACATATCTAGTGAAACTTGATCAAGCTTTAGACCAACTTCTGCAGAAATAACTTGGCCACCGGTAAGAATCGCCAT
>CAYRXG010000052.1:0-6293 GCA_964428285.1 uncultured Clavibacter sp. | reverse complement strand
GCGCCATGCGCTCCGGTGCAAGCTGTTTCGCCTACTGCATAAAGGCCCGCTACTGAAGAATGACCATTTAAATCAGTTCTAATTCCACCAGATGCGTAATGTGATGCAGGAGCAACTGGAATTAAATCAACTGAGGGATCAATTCCGATTTGTTTACAAGATCCATAAATTGTCGGGAAGCGTTCTGCAAAATCTTTAATTGCACGCGCATCAAGCCAGACATGTTTCGCACCACTCTTTGCCATCTGGCGCGAAATCTCTTTTGCGACAATATCCCGAGGCGCTAAATCAGCTAACGGATGAATTTCTTTCATGAATCTTTCGCCGCGATCATTTACTAAGAAGGCGCCTTCACCTCGAACTGCCTCGCTTATCAGCGGTTGTTGACCACGCGAATTCTCACCCATATATAAAACAGTTGGATGGAATTGAATAAATTCCACATCAGCAACATCTGCACCAGCGCGTAACGCAAGCGCAACACCATCTCCAGTTGTCACTGCAGGATTTGTTGTTTGTGAATAAACCTGACCTAAACCACCAGTAGCTAAGACAACAGCGCGCGCCAGAATTTGGCCAACACCATCGCGGCTGCCTTCGCCTATAACGTGCAGCGTTACGCCACAGACTCGTCCGCTCTCACTTTTTAGCGCATCTAAAACCAGTGCGTGTTCAATTACTTCAATGCCATCATCTTTTGAAACTGCAGCAAGTAATGCACGAGAAACTTCCGCACCAGTTGCATCACCGCCTGCGTGCAAAATTCGATTTCTTAAGTGACCACCTTCGCGGGTTAGCGCAATCTCGCCTGTCTCTGATTTATCAAATACTGCGCCGCGTGCAATTAATTTACGAACTGCTTCCGGGCCTTCGCTAACTAAAACTTTTACCGCTGGTAAATCACATAATCCAGCGCCTGCGACCAAAGTATCTTTTTCATGTTGCTCCGGTGAATCACCTGGGCCAAGCGCTGCAGCAATTCCACCTTGCGCCCACTTTGTTGAACCTTCATCAACGCGCGCTTTAGTAATAAGTATTACCGAGAGATCATGTGCTCGGATTTGTAACGCTGTAGTTAATCCGGCAACGCCAGATCCAATAACAACAACATCTGCAGTTGCGCTCCAACCAGGAAGCGGCGCTCGTAATCTCATAGCTTCACCAACGCTGGCTTCATCGCCAAATTATCAATCAACCTGATGCCATCTATCCAACCCGCAATGATTGCGCGAGGATTTTTCGTTTCCTCATCGGCGATTTCAAAAGTTTCTTCATCAATAATTTCTGCGTAATCTAATTTAAACATTGGCTGCGAGATGTTCTGCAGTACCGAGCGCATCTCAGTAATTCGATCTCTGGTTGCCGCACTTCGCAATACTTGATTGATGGAAATTGCCGCGCTCTTTCCAGATTCACTCAAACGCACATTTCGGGAAGAAAGCGCTAGCCCAGAAGCATCACGGATTGTCGGAGCTGCGATAATTTCAATTTCAGGATGTAATTTTCTTGCCATCTCTTTAATCAAAAATAATTGCTGAAAATCTTTCTCGCCAAAGATGGCATATTTAGGTTTAACCAATTCAAAAAGTCGGTTCACAACAGTTAAGACACCGTCAAAATGGCCAGTGCGAGTAGCACCCTCAAATTTTCTACCTAATTCACCGGCGCTTAACTTAATTTCATTACCTGGATAAATATCTGCAACTTCTGGACGCCAGAGATAAGTTGCGCCAACTTGACGGGCTAGTTCTTCATCAATTTCTGGAGTCTTTGGATACTTTGCTAAATCTTTAGAATCTTCAAATTGCAATGGATTTACAAATACCGAAACGATTACTTCACTTGAATAATTCTTGGCAATTTCAATTAGCGACTGATGGCCAGCATGAAGCGCGCCCATTGTCGGAACAAATGCACATGGGCGTGCCAGATCCGAAAGGGATCTACTTACTTTCATTTTTAGCTCCAGTCCGCTGGGGTACCAGGCGGGTGAAGTCTAACGCTATTTTGCTTTTACCTTCCAACCCTTCGGGCACTTACCCGATTCGGTAACTCGCTTCTGTTTACCTTTAACGCAGTATTTGGTTTTGCTCTTCGTTGGAGAAGTTACTTTTGTACCAGCAGCAGAAAGGGTTAATTCACCACTAGTTATCTGAGATTTCCCGTGATCCATTCCCTTTGTATATCCGTGCCAAACTCGTAATTTTCCATCGATTAATTTAAGTGCAGGATCTAAAACGCTGTGACCTTCAGGTGCATGTAAGTCACCTTTACGATGAGTCCAATTAATTCCATCTTTAGAGCTAAGAATTTGTAATCTTTGCAATCCTCCACTTTGCGGACCACCAGTTGTGGATGCCACCATCAAAAATGTTCCGTCTGGCATTTCAATGGGAGCGGGATCTACTAATTGTGGATCGCCAGCAATAATTCCAGGAACCGCAGTCCATTTAATTCCATCATCTGAAGTTTGAATATGCATTCCATGTTCAGTTGTAATGGTGTTGTAATACAACAAATATTTGCCGTCTGTTTTCTTCAGAACGTGCGGAACTCCGCATCCCACATCAGAAAGTATTGGACCTGTGGCTGGTGTCCAGTTCAAGAGATCAGTTGATGTTGCATAAAAGAGCGCTTTTTTCTGCTGGCTACATCTAACCGATGCTGGTTCGTTAGGCATGATTGATGCGTAATAAAGCCGATAACTATTCTCACCCATCTTGACGATTGACCAATCAAATCCATTTGGCAATCTGGAATTACTAGCTTCGCTCCAACTTAATCCATCTTTTGATGTATACGTCTTTACTTGTTCAGCAGTTGTATATAAGTAGTAAGTCTTAGTACTTGGCTCAAAATAGACTTCTGGAGAAACTCCAGGAGGTGACTGAGGATCGAAAGTCACAGGTGCAAATTTCGCGCCTGCAATTGTTTCGGCTGTAGCTGAAAGACTCTGATCAGCAATTGCTGCAGAACCAAGATTTAAGGAAATGACTAATCCAAATGTGAGCAGAGCGCTCAGAAGTTTTGATCTCATCTTCATAATCTATCTAATGCTGCGAGTAGTTCTGCAATGTCGCCATGCCCTGCCAAAGCTCCGTTCGGCTCAATCTCGTGCCAGGGCTCCAATACAAAGCGTCGTTGACTAGCGCGCGGATGGGGCAGCGTTAACTCTGCACTCTCCATAAATAAGCCGCCGTATTCAATGATGTCGATATCAATAATTCGCGCCGCATTTTGAAAACTTCGCGCTCGTCCCATCTCGTTTTCAATTTCTAATAGCTTTCGCATTAAATCAAGAGGTTTTAATTCACTCTGACCAATCAATACTGCATTTATGTAATTTGGTTGATTATCCGGAACGCCGACCGGTGTAGTCTCATAAAGCGAAGAAACTTTTTCAACTTTAACAATATCTCTTACTTTATCGATTGCAATAGAAACTTGTTTTCGCGGATCTTCTAGATTTGCTCCTAGCGCAATAACGACTTTCATCGTTCAAATTTTAAAGTTACTGCGACATCACCAAATGGAACTGAAACTGGCGCGCTAGGTTTATGAACTGTTACTTCTACCTCTTTAACTGATTTGAATTTATTTAAAATTGCATCACCAATTCGCTCTGCAAGGGTCTCAATTAGATTTACGGATGGACCTTGAATAGTTTCATGAATTAAAACTGAGACTTCATCATAATTAACGCTCTTAGATAAATCATCGCTATGTGCCGCTTCTTTTAAATCTACTTTTAAAGTCGCGTCAACGACAAAATCTTGACCATCGATTTTTTCATGTTCAAAGACACCGTGCTTACCGTGGGCTTTGATGCCTTTGATTGTTATCTTGTCGCTCACGAAATTGAGTTTATCTTTTGCGAAGCGATTCGACTACGGCAATTGCATCTAAATGCGGCTTTACCGAATGTGTTCGAACTGCCCAGACTCCTTGCTTGGCAACCACTGCGGTCAAAGCTATGGAAGCAGATTCTCTCTCTTCGGGCTTTAAATCTTCTCCCAGAAAACGTTTTCTGGATGCTCCCACCAGAACTGGATAGCCAAGTAGAGAGAACCGATCCAAGTTTTTCAAGAGCTCCCAATTGTGTTCAGCGGTTTTTGAAAAGCCAATTCCGGGATCGATAATTATCTGCTCCGGATTTACGCCGGCATCCAGCGCTGAATTAATTCGCTCTTCTAATTCATCCCGAACTTCTTTAACGACATCTTGGTATACCGCATGCTCTTGCATCGTCTTTGAATGGCTTCGCCAATGCATGATTATGTAGTTAATTTCCGGGTTTGCGGCAATTAATTTGTACATCTTCTCATCGGCAAGGCCACCACTAACATCATTTACATAGGTTGCACCAAGTTTTATTGCAGCTTTTGCAACTTCACTTCTGGTTGTATCGATTGAAATCGGTCGATTCAATTTTCTTAATCCCTCAATTACGGGAGCAACTCTCGCTAACTCTTCGCCTTGTGAAACTCGTTCTGCGCCTGGTCTTGTTGATTCACCACCGATATCGATTATGTCGACACCTTCTAAAGCCATAACTTCGCCTCTTGCAATTGCTGATTCAGTTGAAAAATGGAGACCGCCATCAGCAAAGGAATCTGGGGTTACATTAAGAATCCCCATTACTAAGGTGCGCATAATTAATTTGTAGTAATTAAGGACATAGCCTCTGCGCGAGTTGCTGGATCCCGCAACATGCCACGAACCGCGCTGGTAACGGTACGCGCCTCTGGCTTTTTAACGCCGCGCATGGACATACATAAATGAACGCAATCAACAATCACAATTACACCACCTGGTTCAAGTGCATCAACCAACGCATCTGCAATCTGGGTTGTTAAGCGCTCTTGGACTTGTGGTCGTTTCGCAAAGAGATCAACCAACCTAGCAAGTTTTGAAATACCAGTAATTCGGCCACTTTCTCCCGGGATATAGCCGATATGTGCTTTTCCATGAAATGGCGTTAAGTGATGTTCGCAATGTGAAAAAACTTCAATATCTTTAACAATGACTAGTTCTTTATGGCCTAAATCAAAGGTTGTAGTAAAAAGTTCTTTTGGATCTTGAAATAAACCTTGAAAGTTTTCTTTTAGCGCTCGCGCAACTCTCTTCGGAGTATCTTTTAAACCTTCACGATCTGGATCTTCACCAATGGCAAGAAGCAACTCATGAATCGCGCGCTCGGCGCGTTCTTCATCGAACTTCTTACTCATTAAGTACTTTTCTTACGACGCTTTGGCGCTTCGGTTACTTCCGGAGTTTTTGCCTTTACCGGAACTGGTGGAATTCGCGATGGTGCGCGAAGCGATGATCCGGTCCATGCTGGTCGCTTTGGTCGTGCTGCTACCCGCTTGAAAATTACTTCGATCTCTTCTTTATGTAGCGTCTCTTTTTCTAGTAATTCTTCGACAAGTGCATCAAGAATTGAACGATTCTCAACAAGAATTTCATAAGCCTCTTGATGAGCTGTCTCAATTAAATTACGGATCTCTTGATCGACTGCACTTGCAATATCTTCAGAGTAATCTCGTTGATGTCCGTAATCTCTGCCTAAGAATGGCGCAGAATCGCTGGTGCCAAGTTTGATTGCACCAAGTTTTTCCGTCATTCCATATTGAGTAACCATGGCACGTGCCAATGTTGTAGCTTTTTCAATATCGTTTGAAGCCCCGGTTGTTGGATCATGAAAGACCAACTCTTCTGCGGCTCGGCCACCCATCGTGTACGCCAATTGATCCAACATTTGATTTCTAGTTGTTGAATATTTATCTTCATCGGGAAGAACCATGGTGTAACCAAGAGCATGACCACGCGGCATAATCGTGATTTTGTGAACTGGATCGGTATGTGGCAAAGCATGTGCAACTAGGGCATGTCCACCCTCGTGATAAGCAGTAACGCGTCGTTCTTCTTCACTCATCAGACGAGATTTACGTTGTGGTCCTGCCATAACGCGATCAATTGCTTCATCAATATCATCACGTGAAATTAATTTACGATTTTCACGCGCAGTCAAAAGTGCAGCTTCATTAAGAACATTCGCTAAATCAGCACCAGTAAATCCAGGTGTGCGACGCGCTAGAGCTAGTAAATCAATATCCTTTTCTAGCGGTTTGTTCTTTGCATGAACTTTCATAATCGCCTCGCGACCTTTTACATCTGGACGATCAAGTGCGATCTGGCGATCGAAACGACCTGGGCGAAGCAGAGCTGGATCCAAAATATCTGGACGGTTTGTTGCCGCAATCAAAATAACTTGATCGTGCGGTTCAAAGCCA
>CAYRXG010000051.1:0-6405 GCA_964428285.1 uncultured Clavibacter sp. | reverse complement strand
TGATGTCTGCTTTTGCTCCGCTAGTTTGCCGAATCTTGGGGATTGACCCTGACACTTTGAACTTAGAAATGTTGGATAGCAGCGGAATTCCTACTGCACCACGCGGTGGCATGAGTTTGGACCACCCTCTTGGTGTTATCCCCGGCACCGGAAGAGATCTTCTCGCTCAACTACTTTACGGTTCCAGAATTTCTTTCATGATTGCTTTCATCACAACAATACTTGCGTTAACTGTGGGTTTGTTTATTGGAATTGCGGGTGGATATCTCGGTGGCAGAGTAGATAATGCACTTGGCAGATTTACGGATTTCTTCTTAGCATTCCCAGCTTTCTTTATGATTGTTGCTTTGAGTATGCCGGTCATTCAAAGATTACAAAGTCTGGGAATTTTTGATGGAGAAAATACTGCAAGAATCGTTTTCTTAATTATATTTTTATCGTTCTTTGGCTGGCCCGGTTTTTCAAGACTAATTCGGTCTCAAGTTCTAAGTATTAGAGAACGTGATTACATAACAGCAGCGCAAGCAATGGGAGCACCCCGTAAGCGAATAATTCTTAAGGAAATTTTGCCAAATGTTTGGGCGCCAGTAATTGTGGTCTCATCTCTGTCACTTCCTGGATATCTTGCTGCGGAATCTGTTTATTCCTATCTAGGTCTTGGAATTCAACCTCCTGCATCGACCTGGGGAATCTTGTTATCAAATGCATCACGATTTGTTACCGCAATGCCTAGTTTTTTCATGATTGTTGCTGGCTCCCTGGTCATTGTGGTCTTAGCCTTCAACTTGGTCGGTGATGCGCTTCGAGATGCGCTGGATCCACGCACCGAACGCTGAAATAACCCCTTTTGCTCGCTTAACACACTTCTCAATTCATGGTTTGATATGCACAGGTCTTACTGGGCCTTTTCCTATATCTCTGTTGAAAGGAGTACTGAATGAGCAGAATTACTGCTCGTCGTGCCCTAGCTATTGCTGCATCTGCAGCTCTTGCAGTTTCGGGATTAATTGTTGTTAGCTCACCAGCAAACGCAGCAACTCCGAAGCCAGGCGGAATTTTGTACATGCTAGAGCATGAACCGCGACTAGATCACTTGGATCCGACTCGTATTTATACTGGTCGCGATCTTGCATTTATGAATTCGTTCCACACCAGAACTTTGGTTGCTTACAATCCAGTTCCAGGTGCTGCTGGTGCGAATATCATTCCTGATCTAGCAACAAATACAGGTGTCCCAAGCAAGCAGGCGAAAGTCTGGAGCTTCACACTACGTCCAGGCACAAAGTTTGAAGATGGAACACCAATTACTTGCGAACATGTTCGCTATGGTGTTTCACGTGTATTCGCCCAAGATGTTCTTCCTGGCGGTCCTACATATCTAATCTCTTGGTTGGATATTCCAAAGGATGCAGAAGGTAACTCGATTTATGCAGGTCCTTATGCAGCAACTCCAGAAGGCACAAAGGCATTCAATAAGGCTGTTGCTTGTTCAAAAGACAATCGCACAATTACCTTTACATTGAATAAGTCAATTGCTGACTTCAACTATCTAGCAACTTACGGAGTTATCTCTCCTGTTCAGAAGAAGAAGGACACTGGCGACAAGTATGACTTGAACCCACAGGCAACTGGTCCTTACAAGATTGTTGAAAATAGCGATACTCAACTTCGTATGATCCGTAACAAGAACTGGTCAAAGGCTTCTGACCCTGTCAGAACACCTTATCCAGATGAAGTAATCATTCTTTACGGTCTTGATGAAGAAGTCATCGATCAGATGATGTTGGAAGATACTCTTCCATCAGCAATTAACTTCGGTGGCCCACTTCCAACAAACCGCGACAAGTTCTTTGATAACGCTAAATACAAGAATCGTCGTATGAATAACTCAGATCCTTATGCTCGTTACTATGCATTTAACGTAAAGAAGATGCCATGTATCGAAGTACGTAAGGCTGTTTATTATTCATGGCCAATCAAGGCTCTTCTTGATTATGCAGGCGGTCCTAAGTACGCAGGTTCATATGCAACTGGCGCAATCAGCCCACTTGTTGCACTTGACTACGCAAAGACCGGCGTTGTTGGTCCAGGAAGCAAAGACTTCAAGCCAGAAGGAAATATTGAATTGGCAAAGTCATTGCTTGAAACCGCAAAGACCAAGTGCCCAGCTGATTATGCGAAAGCAACTCAGACTGGAATCAAGATTGACGTACGTCAGTCATCTGCTTTGAACGATCAAATTCCAATCATCGAGGCATCTTTTGCTAAGGCTGGAATTAAAGTTTCATGGAACATCATCTCTGTTGCTTATTACTCAACAGTTATGGATCCAGCGAAGCAGAACGATATGTCCGCATCTGGTTGGGGAGCTGACTGGGCTAACGCTTCAACAGTTATCCCTGAGCTCTTCACGACTGCAGGTGGATTTAATCTGACACAAAATGCAGATGATCCAAATTACAAGGCTTTCGAAGCCAAGGTAAATGCAGCGATGAAGCAAACAGATCGCAAGAAGCAAGCAGAACTATGGAAGGCGCTAGATAAGGAAGCTGCGGCTAACTTCTGGCACATGCCAACCCTCTTTGGAAAAGCTCAAGAAGTTTGGGGTTCTGCTCTGCAGGACGTCTTCTTCTGGGTTCCACAGGGCAACCCTGCTTACGGCAAGATCTGGATCAAGCAGTAATACTGCAAAGAGATAGATCTAACTAGCAGTAAGGGAGCTCCCAGAGCGTTTATCGCTTTGGGAGCTCCTATCTCTTGTTATTCTTTAACAGCAATCTTGAATCTCTAGAAGAAGAGGAACTCAGAGAAACGTGCTTTATTTCGCACTTCGTCGACTAGCAATCTCGACTGTAACTCTCTTGGTGGTTTCATTTACTGTTTACTTAATTTTTGCAATTCTTCCATTTGATCCAGCGGCACTAACCTGCGGTCAAAAATGTAATGACATAGTCGTTGAGGCAAATCGAATTCGACTTGGATACGACAAACCTTTATTAGTGCAGTACTGGCTCTTTTTGTCCGGAATATTCTTTGGACGTAGTTATGGAACGGGGCAGGCTGCATTTGAATGTCCTGCACCAAGTTTTGGCTATTCCTTCAATGAAAATCAATGCGTAACTACGTTACTTGCTGATGCGCTGCCAATTACAGTAACGCTCGCTATCGGTGCACTAACTCTCTGGATGATAATCGGCGTTTCACTTGGAATTTTGGCAGCCCGTTTCCGCGGCCGCGCTCCAGACACAATTAGCTCGGTTTTCGTATTACTAGGAACTTCACTTCCAACCTTCGTAACCGGCTTAGTCTTGTTAATTTGGGTTTCAATCAAGTGGAAACTTGTTCCGCTTTCTTTGACAGGTTATGTGTCGTTTTTAGATAGTCCGATTGGTGCAATTAAATATTTCATTCTGCCGTGGATCACATTAGCTATTTTGTATGCAGCTCTCTATACACGTTTTACTCGAGCCGCAATGATTGAAACTTTGAGCGAGGATTACATTCGAACGGCTCGAGCAAAAGGCTTAACTGAGAGAAGAATTTTGTTCAAACACACTTTACGTGCAGTTTTGGCTCCAATCACGACTATGGCAGGTCTTGACTTTGCTGGACTAATTGGCGGCGCAATCATCACTGAAACAATATTTAATTTGCCAGGGTTAGGCCGATTGACCTTACGCTCCGTTTATGAATTTGATTTATCTGTAATTGTTGCAACAACCATTCTGGCAGCAGCAGTCGTGATTATCATGAATTTATTAGTGGATATGCTCTACGCAGTTCTTGATCCAAGGGTGCGTGTTAAGTGACAAAATTGTTGTCAATCGAAAATTTGACGGTTTCGTTCCCAACCGACGATGGTTTAGTTAAAGCCGTAGACGGCGTCTCCTTTGATTTAAATGCTGGTGAAACAGTCGCAGTTGTTGGCGAATCTGGATCTGGAAAGACTGTTACGAGCCTCTCGGTTATGGGGCTACATAATCGCAAACGCACTCAAATATCTGGTTCCATTAAGATTCAAGACGGCGATAAGACAATCGATGTTGCAACTGCAGATGCGGAAACAACACGTGCGATGCGTGGTCGCGTTGCTTCCATGATTTTCCAAGATCCAATGTCATCACTTCATCCATATTTCAAAATTAGTGATCAATTATCTGAAGCGTATTTAGCTCATAACCCTCGTAAGAAGAAAGAGGCTCTAGACAAAGCAATTCAGATGTTAGAGCTCGTAGGTATTCCTCAAGCAGATAAAAGAGTCTTTGATTACCCTCATCAATTCTCAGGCGGTATGCGCCAACGCGTAATGATCGCTATGGCATTGATGAATGATCCAAAGATTTTGATCGCAGATGAGCCAACCACTGCGCTAGATGTGACAGTTCAGGCACAAATTTTGGCGCTTCTGGCGGATCTACAGAAGAAATTAAATATGGGAATTCTTTTAATCACGCACGATCTTGGTGTCGTAGCTCAAGTTTCAGATCGGGTAAATGTTATGTACGCCGGTAAAATTGTTGAAAGCGGAGCCGTCGAAGATATTTTCTACAAACCTCTCGCTCCTTACACATTAGGACTACTTCAATCAATTCCACGTCATGAAGATGGTGGCCAAAATAAACTTCATGCAATTCCAGGTCAGCCGCCTTCATTAATCAATCTGCCAAGAGGTTGTTCATTTGCGCCACGATGCGAATTTAAAGGAAAAGTCTCCGGTGGACTTTGTGATTCCAAGATGCCAGAACTTATGGGTACCAGACCAACTCATCTATCAAGGTGTCATATTGATGAAGCCGATAGAGCTTCTTCATTTGTAAAGTTGTTGGTGAAGTAATGTCCGCGCCAATTCTCGAGATCAAAGGCTTAACTAAGCATTTTCCGGTTCGCAAACGAGGTTTGGCTGGAAGAGGCGAAGAACAACTCGTTAAAGCCGTTGATGGAATTAATTTTGATCTTCACAAAGGCGAGACTCTTGGTTTAGTAGGAGAGTCTGGTTGCGGAAAGACAACTGCCGGAAGAACCCTGCTAAAACTTATTGAACCAACGGCGGGTCAGATTATTTTTGAAGGTCGCGATATCTCAAAGCTTTCTCCAAAACAGATGCGTCCAATTCGTCGCGAAATGCAGATTATTTTCCAAGATCCATATTCAGCGTTAAATCCTCGCCAAACTGTTGGCAGTATCGTCGCCGCACCGTTTGAAATTAATGGAATCGAACCAGAGGGCGGCGTAAAGAAAGCCGTTCAAAACCTGATGGAACGCGTTGGTTTAAATCCTGAACATTACAACCGCTATCCACATGAATTTTCAGGCGGACAACGCCAGCGCATCGGAATCGCAAGAGCAATAGCGACAAAACCTAAATTTATCGTTGCTGATGAACCAGTCAGCGCACTTGATGTTTCAATCCAAGCTCAAGTTATTAATCTATTAGCTGATTTGAGCCGTGAAGATGGCATCGGCGTTATCTTTATTGCCCACGATTTATCGGTAGTCAGACACATTTCTGATCGTGTCGCAGTTATGTATCTTGGAAAGATTGTTGAAATTGGTAAGACCTCTGAAATATTTAACAATCCAAAGCACCCATATACAAAAGCTTTGCTTTCTGCTGCGCCACAACCAGATCCAAGAACCGAGCGCACACGCAAGCGAATTCTTCTTGAAGGTGATCTACCAAGCCCAATCAATCCGCCAAGCGGTTGTGTTTTCCGCACTCGTTGCTGGAAAGCGACTGACAAGTGTGCCAGCCAAGAACCAATACTTACTGCATCATCTGGCGTTCGATCTGTTGCCTGCCACTTCCCTGAATAGGAAGTCATTTTGTTTATCGACCTGCAAGTAAACGGTCATTCCGGAATAGATTTCCTAAACGCTACTTCAAAAGAACAAATCAAACTTGCAACTAGAACCTTAAAAAAAGAAGGTGTTGCTGGATTCCTTGCTTCACTAATAACCAGCGATCTAGATCAATTAAAACGCGCCAGTGCTCTTATAAACGAAGTAGCCGCATCTCAAGATTCAGATGAAGCAAAAATATTAGGTCTACATTTTGAAGGACCCTGCCTTTCCCATGAACGTCGTGGCGTACATGCTCCAAATCTCTTGCGCAATCCGGAAAAATCACTGATTGAAGAGATGCTAAAAATTCCTAATCTAAAAATGATTACTTTGGCTCCAGAACTACCAGGTGCAATCGAAGCAATCAAACAAATATCAGAAACCGGTGTCGTTGTTTCACTTGGTCATACCACCGCAGAACGTGAAATCACCGAAGCTGCTTTTAATGCAGGTGCAAAAACAGTAACTCACCTTTACAACGGAATGCGAAAAGATGGGGGATTAGTCGATCTAGTTCTGGAACGCAGCGACATAATGTTCCAAATGATTATTGATGATGTTCAT
>CAYRXG010000050.1:0-6474 GCA_964428285.1 uncultured Clavibacter sp. | reverse complement strand
GCATTAATTTATCTGCTCTATTTTGAAGCGGTTGGTATTGGGAGTCGTAACCTTTTGTTCCTCTACTCATCCAGATGCGATGTGAGTTCAGGTTGCTTAATTTTGAAATCATCCAATCTACAAATGCCTCGTCAGATAAAGTCCAGTGAGGAGATAGCGCAAGCGCAGTTTTAAATTGATCAGAATATTTAGATGTGGCATACAGAGTCGCCAATCCACCAAGTGATGAACCAATCATCGCCCGCTTTTCGGGCGCAATATCTAAATCAAGTTTATTCAAAATGCCTGGAACGATTTCGGTGAAAATCTGATTCAGGTACGAATTACCTCTAAGAGCTGATAACTCAAATTTAGCGGGAGCAGCAGATTTAATGCCTTCGTGAAATGGATCTTCAGGGCATAAGTCGCGCGCTCTACCATGGGGATCAGATTTAGTTTTTCCGTGAAAGATTGCAATTATTGCTGGTGGTGCTTTACCTAAATTATCTGCAACAGCCATGGCCTTCTCTGCTAATTTCCAAGTCGAGAACTTTGTTGCAGTTTTTCGATCAAAGATATTTTGGCCATCATGTGCGATAAGTAGGTGTTCTGTGCCAGATAGAGGTGCCCAGTAATCAACTAACCGCTCTCCAAAGCGGACCCGAACGACCGGGTTAGGAAGCCCACGAATTTGGTAGCGCTTTATCTCCTCCATGGTGGTTGAATCTTGCCATGGCAAAGCGCTCGATTTTTTGGTTCCGTCGCGACTTACGCCTCTCTGATAATCCGGCGCTGCTAGCAGCGTTAGATGAAGCTGATGAAGTAGTTCCACTTTTTATTATGGATGACGAGATTGCAGAGCGCGCTGGTGCACATCGTCGCGCTTATCTTGCAGCATCGCTGGCTGCGCTAGATGAATCTTTAGGTGGATCCCTGCATGTTATTTCAGGAGATCCAGTCGAAATCTTTACGAAGTTAAAGAAAAAATACAATGCAGAAAGTATTCACTGTGCATTTCCATTTGCTCCTTATGGAAATAACTTAGATAAGCGATTAACGGATGCTGGTATTTCACTTACTCAACTTGGTAGTGCTTAT
This sequence comes from uncultured Clavibacter sp., assembly GCA_964428285.1. Lineage (GTDB taxonomy): Bacteria > Actinomycetota > Actinomycetes > Nanopelagicales > Nanopelagicaceae > MAG-120802. The sequence continues at coordinate 5,397 of CAYRXG010000050.1, read as the reverse complement.
GCCGTAGCTCCGGGAAGAGTTTTGAAAGATGATGGAACTCCTTACAAGGTTTACACGCCTTTTTATCGCGCTTGGAGCGCGCATGGTTGGCGAAAACCAGTTGCAGCGCCTAAGAATCCAAACTGGGTAATGCCAACGAAAACGGATAAAAATTTACCTAATTGGCATAAGAGTGAAGGTTTGCAATTACAGAGCGCGGGAGAAATTGCTGCTCTAAATCGATTTAAAGAGTTTATGAAACGAGCTGCTGATGATTATAGTGATGCGCGAAATATTCCAGGTATCGAGGGCACAAGTCGTATGAGCCCTCATCTGCGCTGGGGTGAAATCCATCCAAGAACTCTTTTGGCGGCCCTTGGTCAAAAGAAGGGACATGAGGTTTATCGAAAAGAGATTGCGTGGCGCGAATTTTATGCGGATGTTCTTCATAACAATCCACATACTTCACGTGATTATTACGATGTAAAGTTTAAGAAAATGCGTTATGAAAAGCCGGGCAAGAAATTTACCGCCTGGTGTGACGGTAAGACGGGTTATCCATTTGTTGATGCTGCGATGCGCCAACTCGTTAGTGAAGGTTGGATGCATAACCGAACCCGTATGGTGGTTGCATCATTTCTCGTTAAAGATTTACATATCGAATGGCAGCACGGAGCTAATTTCTTTATGAAGTACTTAATTGATAATGATGTGGCATCTAATTCACATGGTTGGCAATGGACAGCTGGATGTGGCACGGATGCTTCTCCGTATTACCGAGTATTTAATCCAATTGAACAGGGCAGACGCTTTGATCCAGATGGCAAATACATAAAGCGTTACATTCCAGAATTAGCGCATTTAACTGGCGATGATATTCATGAGCCATGGAGCGTGATTGGTGGTTTAGATAATGGTTATCCAGAACCAATTGTTGATCACGCCAAGGAACGGTTAGATTCCTTGGCGCGACTTGAAGAGATTAAAGCAGCTAAGCCAATGAAGCCTGGTGCTTAACTTCTAAACCAGAAAGTTTGTGAATTGCCAAGGATCGCTCTTGTCGACTTTCTTGTCATTCCAACCTTCGAAAAGATCTCGTCGATTCTTAAGCGGATCCCAATCAGCAGCCTCTGAATGTATTCCGCCCCAATATTTTTCAGCATAGCCAAGAACTTCACGCCAAGGCATTTCATCAGGAACTAATAAGCCAGAATTCGGATTCTTCATTGCCCAAGCAACTGCGGCATAAACTGCTGAAGAAACTTGGACAGTAGTTGCCGATTGACCAGGAATCAATTTCCGGGAATCTTCAATAGTCAGTAAAGAACCAGTCCACCACGAACGATATGGATGACCCATCAGCAGAACGCCAAGTCTGTCATCGCCACCAGTAATTTCATCATTCATGATTCTTTGGTTCTTATGCAATTCCCAATTGAGCATCTCGAGTTCTTTCATGGAAACTATTGCTTCATTAGATGGGCAATATGCATAATGAACAGTGGGGCGATAAATCGTCTTACCATTTTCGGAAACAGATAAATGATCTGAAATTGTGAATGCTTCACCATGGCGGATGACCATTCCTTGAATTTCAAAGTTTGGAACCCAAGATCTAACCCAAGTTGAGGCGCCTGGTTGGGCGATTGCGATCTGATTCTTTGGACCAGATGGATGTTCGTAAGCATTCGCAGGAAGCGTTTTTTCATGCGTGCCCCAACCAAGTTCAGCTGGCGCTACACCTTCCTCATAAAAGCCTTCTACTGACCAGGTGTTAACAAATTCGCCCCATTGTTTTGGCTTATTAGTTACTTGCGTATCGCGTTCTGAAATATGAATAACTTTAACTCCCAATAAATGAGAGAGTTCGTTATATCGCTCATCAGTTAGTGCAGATTCAACATCTTTTCCGACTTTTCCATCAGATAAACCTTTTGTTGCAATATCGACTAGCGCCTTCTTTACAAGATGGGAAACTAAACCTGGATTTGCGCCATGTTCAACAATCGCAGTAGCGCCAGTTTTGGTCCATCGAGATTTCATATCGCGCATGCGCATGTGGCGGTAATAGAGAGTTCGCTCTAGTGGGTGCTTATTTGAACCGCCTTCGTATGGATCCCACTCTTCTACAGAGGTATTTAGATAGAGAACTCCGTGATCGTGACACCACTGCAGAATCGTGTTGGCGTCAATATTCCAAGCAAGGTCTAGCAGGAAATCTCCTGCAGAAAGATATTTTGAAAGTTGGGCATCAAGATTGCCTTGAGTTATTTGATCTTGAACGTAAGTCGCACCCTGATCTAGGGCACCCTTAACGCGCGCGCGATTATCGCGTTGATCCATGATTGTTATTTGCTTTGCATCTACTAGATGCTCAATAAGAAGTGGTAAAACTGATTGTGAAACCGAACCTGCACCAAGAATTAGAACTTTATTGGTAAAACGTGTACTCAATTACAACCTCCTGTTATTGCGGAGAGAATCTCACCTCATTTTGTTGGTATTCGGACGGCGTGAAGCATACGACCTGATCTCTTCAACTCCTAATCGAATCACGCCAAGTTGCAATGCCTGTCTGTGAGCGTTTTGCCAGATACATTGCTTCATCAGCGCGACGGAGCAAGTTGGCTTGCGGATTTTCTGGCTCAGAAAGTGCTTCGCCGATTGAGACGCTTAACTTGATTTCATTTCCAGCAATCGCAAATGGATAGGAGAGCGTGGCGCGAATCGCAATCGCAACTTCATGGCCCTCATCTCCTGGAATTAGCGCACCGAATTCATCTCCGCCAAGTCTTGCCAGTAATCCAGTACGTGGCATCACGCGATTGAAGCGTTGAGCAACTTGGCGAAGCAGTTGGTCTCCAATTTCATGGCCGAGGCGATCGTTTACTGGCTTAAAGCCATCGAGATCAAGAATTAGAAGTGAACCAGCTGCCTTAACAAAGTTTTCATACTCAGTTAAGAATTTACGTCGATTCGCAAGACCGGTTAGCTCATCAGTTCTTGCCAAGATTCGTTCATCACTCATCTTTTTTGCATCACCAGTTGCTACTGTCATGCGAATAAATGCCAGAGCAATAGTTGCAAATGCTGGTATCAACGCGAATGTGGGGAAGTACCCGGGACGTAACACTGAAATAGCTAGAACTAGCGAGCTTGCTATTAACGCCAGAGTAACAGCAAGTGGATTAAAGCTTTTTGGTCGGTTCTCTTCATCTGCGGGGAACCAATAACCCAAACCAATCAATATAAATCCAAAGAGCCAACCAGTATCTGTCAGCGAACCAAATTGATATGAATAGTTCTCACTAGCCCACAAATAGTAGAAATCACTTATTGTGTAAGTAAGTACACCAAGCAATATAAAGAAGTTCCTAAAGGTTAAGTGTTGAAGTAGAACAATTGAAAGGACTGCAAATAGCAGGATTAGATCGCCAATTGGATAGAGAATTGCTAAGAAAACTTCAAACTCACTTCCAATAATCTCGGTACCAGCCGGTTTTAAAGCAAAAGTTGAAAGTAATGTTGTTCCGCTTAAGGCAATCACTAATGTATCTATTAGTTCGAGAGCATGGCTCTTTTCCTGATGGCGAAGTGCACGAATCAAACCAAAGAGCGCAAAGGGATAGAAAAGTGAGTAAAAAGTCTCTGAAATGACTGTCATCTCCGTCGGAAAGAATGAATCTATAGATGATGTAACAGAGCCAACGCCCCAGAAAAATAATGCGACGCAAAAGCCACGGCGGCCCCATCGATCATCAGGTACGCGAGCTAGAAATATTGAAACTATTAATACGAGCAATACCAAGTTATATAGAAGTAATTCGCTCCACCATACAGGTGGATTCTCAAATCGATACGCGATGTAGAGAAATAACGTTAGCGACGGAAAGAAACGCACCCTTGATGGTAACGACTAATCCAAAAAATTAAATCTGCTTAATAAAGAAAATGTGGATGATTGCGCTATTGCCTAAAGCAAGTGCGGATGCTAGAACTTAACGTTGTTTCTTTCTTGCGCCCATTCCAACCTTGCGCACTAACGAGCGAGGCGCGATATCGATAATTTTTTTCAAAACTTTATATTGAAATCCGGGAACCGATAGCGCCTTTCCAGCATTTGCCGATTTCCAAGCATCAGAGACAACTTTTCTGGCATCGAGCCACATGAAGTTCGGTAGAGCCGACATCTTCATCTTTCCTCTTTGATGAAATTCAGTTCTGGTAAATCCTGGACATAGCGCATGGACTTTTACATTAGATCCTTTTAGTTCGGTATGAAGTGATTCGCTCATTACAGTCAGAAATGATTTAGCTGCGCTATAGCTACCGCCAGCAATCCAGCCAGCAACGCTGGAGACATTGATGATGATTCCTTTATTGCGTTCCTTCATCGCTGGAAGCGCAGCATGCATAAAGCGAAGTGGGGCACGTACTAGTACATCTAGTAAATCATTTTCGGCTTGGCGATTACTGATGAGAAAACTGGAATTAATTCCAAAGCCGGCATTGTTAATAAGAACATCAATTGGTCTGCTGCGATTTTCAATCCGTAATTCGACTTTATGAATACCTTCATGGGTAGCTAGATCTGCTTTTAGAACTTCGACATCAACCTTGAATTTTTCGCGCCATTTCTTCGCTCGTTCTTCTAAACGAACTTGATCACGAGCCACAATTACTAAGTCATGACCTTTTTCTGCAAGAAATTCGGCAAAGGTTTCGCCAATGCCAGCAGATGCACCGGTTATTAATGCAATCGGGTTGGGCATTACTTAACAATACCGGCAGTTGATTCCTCACGGATATGCCAGGTTGTTCCGTATTCCTCCATCAGCTTTAAGAAAGGTTTTGGATCAAACCATTCTGGGCCGTTGACGCCGAGAGGTTTCCAATCTCCACGATGAATTAACTCCATCGCAATTACTGGATTGACTGCAGTCTGCCAAACAACTGCTTGGTCACCATACTCCTTCATAGACCACTCATTATCAACAACGTTATAGATGTAAACCGCCTTTGGTTGGCCATTCTTATCTAAACCTTTTACTAATGCGCCTGCGCAAGTTTTTCCTTTCATGCGCGCACCAAGTGTTGCTGGATCAGGTAATGAAGCTGCCAATAAATCGCGAGGTGCAACCGAAACGCCTTGGACATCAACATTTTCTTTACGATCCATTCCGAGCATATTTATTGTCTTAAGAATCTGAATAAATTCTGCGCCAAGTCCATATTTGAAGTTAACTTTCTTGGCATCAATTTTCTGCGGGATTAGAACAACCTCTTCGTGTTCGACGTTTACACACTCGACAGGCCCAATTCCTTCTGGAAAATCGAAAGTTTCTAATTCGCTAAATGGTTCGGTTGTAAACCAACCACGGCCATCCTCCCAAACCAACGGTGGGTTTAAGCACTCTT
>CAYRXG010000049.1:0-6838 GCA_964428285.1 uncultured Clavibacter sp. | reverse complement strand
GGCGTAGCTCAGCTGGTAGAGCACCCGGTTGTGGTCCGGGATGTCGCGGGTTCGACCCCCGTCGCTCACCCCAAATTTTCTGATTTTCATTGCATATCCGTAACCAAGTGATGCATCACGCTCGCGTTAACCAAGTTCTCGGTAGAAGAAGACTGCGCGACGCAGATAGGCTTACTTTCTGTGACAGGTATGACTCCCGACAATAAATTTGGCGGCTCATTTGGTCCAAATGAGTGGCTTGTCGATGAGATGTATGAGCAATACCTGCAAGATCCAAATTCCATTGATGAAAATTGGCGAACTTTCTTTGCTGGTTACAAGCCTGGATCCGTTAATGGTTCAGTAAATGGCGCAAGTAAGAACGGAACGCCGCCAGTTCCTAAGCGGGATCAGAAAGTTAATGCTCAGCCTGCAGTAATAAATACCCCTCAAGTAAATGAGCAATCAAATATTCAACAATCGATAAATCAACAACCGGCAAATCAACAAGTTGTAAGACCCGCGCAACAAGCAACTCCAACTCCGGCGCAACCAGTTTCTAAACCAGTTAAGGAGATAGCAACTCCTTCCGCGGCTCGAGTTGAACCGCTGCGCGGAGTCGCAAGCCGCGTTGTGCAGAGCATGGAAGCATCGCTTTCAGTTCCAACTGCAACCAGCGTTCGAGCTGTTCCAGCAAAATTAATGATTGATAATCGAACTGTTATTAATAACCATCTAAAACGTGCACGTGGTGGAAAAGTCTCATTTACCCACATCATCGGTTACGCAATGATTCGAGCTCTTCGCGAAATGCCAGAGATGAATGTCTTCTTTACCGAACAAGATGGCAAGCCAGCAATTGGATTCCCCGAACATATCAATCTTGGTATCGCAATTGATTTAGCTAAAGCAGATGGTTCAAGACAATTACTTGTTCCATCGATTAAGGGCTGCGAAGCAATGGATTTCGGCCAGTTCTGGGCTACTTATGAAAGCACAGTGAAGAAAGCTCGTAAGGGAGCGCTAACTGTTGAAGATTTCGCAGGAACTACTTGTTCGCTAACCAATCCTGGCACTATCGGAACTGTCCACTCAGTGCCGCGATTAGTTCAAGGTCAGGGACTAATTCTTGGCGTTGGCGCTTTGGATTATCCGGCAGAATTCCAAGGAGCAAGTGAAGATACATTGGCACGACTAGCGATCTCAAAAGTAGTAACTCTTACTTCTACTTACGATCATCGCGTAATTCAAGGTGCACAATCAGGCGATTTTTTAAGAAGAATTCATGAAATATTGCTTGGTGAAGATGGTTTTTACGATGAGATTTTTGCAGCTCTGCGAATTCCTTATGTTCCAATCCGTTGGCACGTTGATATGCAATTTGAGAGCGAATCACAAGTAAATAAAGCGGCGCGTGTTCAACAGCTTATAAATTCATATCGCACATTTGGCCATCTAATGGCTGACATTGATCCTTTGGAATATCAACAGCGGATGCATCCAGATTTGGATGTAGTAACTCACGGTTTAACTCTCTGGGATCTTGATCGGGAGTTCGCAACTGGCGGCTTTGGTGGTCGCTCCTCAGCAAAACTACGTAATATTTTAGGAACGCTCCGTGATTCTTACTGCCGCTCAATTGGTGTTGAGTACATGTATATCGAATCACCAGAAGAGCGAAAGTGGATTCAAGATCAGATTGAAGTGGGTGCGCCGTTCTTCCAGCGTGAAGAGCAGTTACGAATTCTCCGCAAATTAAACTCTGCAGAAGCATTTGAAACTTTCTTGCATACGAAGTTCGTTGGTCAGAAGCGATTCTCACTTGAAGGCGGCGAATCTGTTATTCCACTTCTTGACACAATTGCTAGATATGCGGCAAAAGCATCTTTGGATGAAGTATGTATTGGTATGCCACATCGTGGTCGATTAAATGTCTTAGCGAATGTTGCAGGAAAATCCTATGGACAGATTTTTCAAGAGTTTGAAGGTCATTACCAAGAGAATTCAGTTCAGGGCTCAGGCGATGTTAAGTATCACCTTGGAACATATGGTGATTTCGTCTCAGAAGGTGGCGAGAAAACCAAGATTTATCTCGCTGCAAATCCATCTCACTTAGAAGCCGTAAATCCAGTCCTTGAGGGAATTGTCCGTGCAAAGCAAGATAAGAAGAATATTAAAAATGCTTTCTCGATACTTCCAGTATTAATTCACGGAGATGCAGCATTTGCCGGTCAAGGTGTAGTTGCTGAAACGTTGAATATGTCGCAACTTCGGGGCTACAAGACTGGTGGCACAATCCACGTTGTTATCAATAACCAAGTTGGCTTTACTACTTCACCAGAATCTGCACGTTCTTCTCGATATTCAACTGATGTTGCAAAGATGATTCAAGCTCCAGTCTTCCACGTCAATGGTGACGATCCAGAAGCTTGTGTTCGAGTCGCTCGGGTTGCATTTGAGTATCGACAAACATTTAATAAAGATGTAATTATCGACATGGTTTGTTACCGCCGACGTGGTCATAACGAAGGTGATGAACCAAGTTTCACTCAGCCACGTATGTACAAAATGATTGATAGCAAGCGGACTACTCGCGTTCTTTATGCCGAAGCGCTAGTTGGACGTGGCGATATCACCCAAGAAGAAGCTGATGCGATTGCCAAAGAATTCCAGACTCAACTTGAAGGAATCTTTGCTTCGGTACATGACAAGATGCCAGAGAAGCCAGAGTTTGATCGTCTTGTGGAAGCAGATCCGCGAAATACCGCGACTGCAATATCTGAAGAGACGGCAAGAAAGATTGCAGCAACTCAAGTTGCGATTCCAGAAAACTTCAAAGTTCATCCAAAACTGCTACCTCAATTACAACGTCGAGTCACGATGCTCGACGATGGAACCATCGATTGGTCAGGTGGCGAGATGCTTGCATTCGGATCTTTACTTCTTGAGGGCCATCCAATTCGAATTGCCGGTCAAGATGTTGGACGCGGTACTTTCTCTAATCGCCATGCAGTCGTTCGCGACCATAATGATGGCAGCGAGTGGATTCCGCTTCGAGCATTACTTGCAGGCGGTGCCGATGAAGATCAATTCAATCATCAGTTCTTTGTTGTTGATTCACTTCTATCCGAATATGCAGCCATGGGATTTGAATATGGCTATTCATTAGAGCGTGAAAATGCGCTGGTTCTATGGGAAGGACAATTCGGAGATTTCGCTAATGGCGCGCAAACTGTGATTGATGAATTTATCTCATCTTCACTTCAAAAGTGGGGCGAGCGCTCATCTCTAGTTCTTTTGCTACCTCATGGTTATGAAGGTCAAGGTCCGGATCATTCATCTGGACGAATTGAAAGATTCTTAACGCTCTGCGCAGAAAACAATATGACAGTTGCCCAACCTTCTTCAGCGGCTTCCTTCTTCCACCTACTTCGCTGGCAGATGAAGAATCCAGCACGCAAACCATTGATTGTCTTCGAGCCTAAGTCAATGCTCCGGTTAAAGGCTGCAGCTTCCAAACTTTCCGATTTCACTTCTGGAAACTTCAAACCATTTATCGGTGAAAGTTCTTCAGAAATTCCAGCTTCCGCAGAACGATTAATTCTTTGCAGTGGAAAGATATATTGGGAATTATTGGCAGAACGCGCTCGCCTAGGAGATAAGAAAACTGCAATCGCTAGAGTCGAACAGCTTTATCCATTGCCAACAGGTGAGATATTGGAAGAGATCAAACGCTTTACAAATGCAAAAATTCTCTGGGTTCAAGATGAACCAGCAAATCAGGGACCATGGCCTTTTGTCTCCGCGACAATCCGTGAAGAAATTGGTAATAAACTAAATGGACGAGAAGTAATTCGCGTTTCTAGACGTGCCGCAGCTAGCCCTGCGACCGGCAGCGTTCATGTTCACGAAGAAGAGCAGAAAGCTTTAGTAGCAGAAGTATTCAATAGCTAGTTTTTCAGTTTATTCATCTTGCGAGAGAAGAGTAGTTTTCCCTTTATTTCTTCTTTTCTAATAAAACCCCACGTTTGCGAATCATTCATTCGGCTCTTTACCTCGGGATCTTTGTTATCGCCCTCAACCCAAAAGGAGTCACCTTCAATTTTTGTTACACGTTTAATAAAAAATATCCCAGGCATAACTTCACGCTCAATTAGAACTACATTTCCAGGTGAAATTCTTGACGCTGCGCCCTTAAATAAACGGACCAGAACGAGTTCTCCGGATTTATATGTGGGAGCCATTGATTCACCGCTTATTCTGGCCAATCTGATTGGCCAGAGGTCCGTTAGCTTCATCATCAAATTCTAAGGAAATAACCGTTAGAAAATGATCTCTGGCTTTGCTTGAGAAGCGCGCTCGCGCTGGGGGCGGTACTCTTTCGCCAGAACTTCAAATAGCGCCCAAGGCATCTATTTGAGTCATTATTGAAAATAGATATTTATCGAAACGAGGATGAAATGTTAACTCTCCACGCACACTGCGACCTTCCATGTGGCGTTTACGATCCTGCGCAAGCAAAGATTGAGGCACAATCAGTAAAAGCATGTATGGAGAAATACGCAGCTTCCAGCGATGTAGATTTTAAAGCTCGTGCAGTTTCAATTAAAGAAGAACGTTCTAACATGGTTAAAGAACATCTCTGGGTCCTATGGACTGATTACTTTAAGCCAAATCACTTTGAAGCATATCCCCAACTTCATGGTCTCTTCAATGAGGCAACCAAGCTTGCTGGTGCCGCTGGCACAAAGGGAACAAATGATGTTGCCGTCGCTGAGAAGCTAATTTCGAAGATCGATGAGATTGCAGAAATCTTCTGGGCAACTAAGAAGTAGTAAGTATTTATCAATCTCTAGGCGCTTGCTGTGACAACACAGCAAGCGCCGCACTTTTTGCCAAATAATTAACGCGATCAACTAGCTTTCGCCAGACTCTGCCCGCGGCAACCAATCGGTCGCCATCATGAATTTCAAAAGCAAATTGTAAAATTCCATCTTCATTCTCTGTACAAGTGGCAGCACCTTGAATTTCAGAACCGATTCCAACTGGATTGTTTACTTCCAACTCAATTTTCGCTGTAACAGTTGATTCGCCGTTATCCAAAATCTCGGCAATCGCAGAATTACAAGCGCTTTCCATTAACGTAATTAAGAAACTAGTAGAGAGTATGGCCATATCACCACTGCCATGCGCCAAAGCGGTATCACCGGGACGTACCACCATTTGTGATATCCCGACTGCGCCAATCAAATTCTCTAATTGCATCAGGTTTAATCTAACCGGTATTTCCGCAATTCTCGGGTATCTTTACCGGAATGAGTTCAGCAAAAAACTCCGGGAAAGTCACCGATTACCAACTCCGTAGCTTTTACCCCTTAATTGCAGCGATATTTTGCTCGTTACTATTAATTTCAAATATTGGGGCAACCAAATTTATAGATTTCGGCCCCATTAAGACAGACGGTGGCGCCTTCTTATTTCCGCTTACATATATCTTGGGCGATCTCTTAACAGAGGTTTATGGTTTCAAAGCGGCCCGAAGAATTATTTTCACTGGCTTTGGAATTGGAATTCTTGCCGGACTTACTTTCTGGTTGGTGCAAATCTCCCCGGCTGCCGATGGTTGGGAGAACCAAGCAGCATTTGAATCGATCCTCGGTTTTGTCCCTCAAATTGTTGCAGCTAGCGTCCTAGCCTTTTTATGTGGTCAATTATCAAATTCCTGGACATTGGTATGGATAAAGCAGAGAACTAATGGAAACAAACTCTGGGCACGTTTAATTGGTTCAACAATCGTCGGCGAACTTGTCGATACTTTTGTCTTTACCCTTGTGGCATCGCTAGGTAGATTAAATCTAAGTGAGTTCTTAAATTACCTTGCTACCGGTTACGTTTATAAAACAATGTATGAAGTTATTCTCTTACCAATAACCTATCGAGTAATTTCAGCAGTGAAAAAACATGAGGCAACAATTATTCAAGAGGGAAATCGCGCCTAATTTCGTGTGAAGTCTCAATTTCAATTTGAGTCTGGCCGTCAATAGTGATCTCGGTTCGTCGATATTGAGTGATGATTTCGGTCTGTGAATAACCCGCCATTTGCTGCAATTGAATTAGGTGTAATTGATGGGCAATTCGCTCTTGTAAAGTCTCAGGTGCAGTCTCGCAACAGGTTCTTGCTAGCAACGCCCGCATAACATCAATAGTTCGTCGTTCTAACTCAAGTTGAGTTCTACATTCATGGCAATCTTGCAAGTGATAGGCAATCTCATTAAAGACTGCAGAGTCTTCGATTTGATTATCTAAAAATGGGACTAGCCATTCTTGGCATATCTGGCAGGGCATTGAACTCATGACGAACCCCCCTTCACATATCCAAGCTCGCGGGCATATCCAGTTAACTTCTCTCGTAGCTGTTTTCTTCCCCGATGGAGGCGCGACATGATGGTTCCGGTTGGAACTCCCACAATCTCTGCAATTTCTTTATATGAGAAGCCTTCAACATCGGCTAAATAGACCGCGATTCGAAACTCCTCAGGAATTTCAAGAAGGGCTCGCTTGATATCGCTATCTGGAAGATTTTCTAATGCAACATCCTCGGCAGACTTTCCTTGATCGCTGGTATGTGATGCAGCATCGGCTAATTGCCAATCCTCGACCTCAGAATCCGCTGTTTGGGGGCGCCGTTGATCTTTTCGATAAGTATTAATAAAAGTAGTTGTTAAAACACGGTATAGCCAAGCTTTTAGATTTGTTCCTGGTTCAAATTGATGGAATGAGGTGTAAGCCTTTGCATATGTATCTTGAACTAAATCTTGTGCGTCATCTGCATCTCGGGTGTATCGAAGGGCTGCGGCAT
>CAYRXG010000048.1:0-7130 GCA_964428285.1 uncultured Clavibacter sp. | reverse complement strand
GCCCGGCTGCATATGCGCCGGGCTTTTCTCTTTCTTAAATGATTACTTACTTCCCTCTTCTATAAATTGATTTCGTAACTCTTCTGTAAGAGTCGTAAAAGTTGCTGTTAAATTTTCTTGGTCTTTATTTGAAAGTTGATCTATAAAACGCTTTCGAACGCTGGCAACATGATCTGGCGCTGCGGCAACTATCGCCTTCCAGCCTTTATCGGTCATTACTGCCCAATAGCCTCTTCTATCTTCGGAGCATTCTTCACGCTTTATCCAGCCAGCTTTTTCCATAACTTTCATACGATGCGAAAGTCGCGATTTCGAGATCATTGCAAGTTCTGCTAATTCGCTCATTCGCATCCGCCGACCTGGAGCTTCTGATAATTGCGCCATTACCTCGTAATCAGCCATCGAGAGATCGTGCCCCTCAAGGTCCATTTCTAAGGCATCTAAGAGTCTTCGTGAGGCGATGATGTAGGAGCGCCAAGCTTTCATCTCTTTGGGGGTTAGCCACTTCGTTTCACTCTTACGAGATGCCATGATTCAAGGGTACGTGAAAATTGAGATAGTTGAAAGTTGAACTATCGCAGGGTTCCGAAAATCTTTTATTTCTGAAATAGGCTCTCCTGCTATGAATCTGGAAAATCGTCCATCTCTAATTCGCTGGAGCATTGGCACGTTTCTGATTCTGATTTCCTGGCTGATTGTCGGCGCCTTGCTTACCGGATTTGCCGCCAATCTCTTTAATATCGATATTGCCGCACTGGCCGGAGAGAATCCATCGCTATTGGCCTCGTACCAGCCCTGGCAAGCAGCATCAACAATCCTGGTTTCATTCATACCGCTGCTACTTATGCCATTGATCTTGCAGAGATTCCTCTTAAAGGGTGGCTACCGCCAACTCTTTACTCGAAGCAATCAAAGCTTTGGCCGAGAAGTGCGGATCGGTGCAATGGTTATGGCTTCTATTCTCTTGATAACAGCAGTTCCAGATCTGACACTCAACTCAAGCTCATACGAGTGGACCTTTAATCTCCATAGTTTCCTTCCCTATCTTCTGGTAGCTGCAATCTTGATTCCAATGCAGACAACTGCCGAGGAAGTTTTTTACCGAGGATGGGTACAGCAACGTCTGGAAAATGGCAGAAGATCAATATGGTTTGTCTCAATTGCCAATGGTTTTTTATTTGCACTCCCTCACCTAGCAAATCCAGAAGTTAATGGAGAGTTGTTCTTGGCAATTCTTGGCTATGGTGCGAGCGGTTTCATGTTTGCCTGGGTGACAATGCGGGACCAATCTATTGGCATTGCAGTAGGAGCGCACGCCGCAAATAACATTTTGGCAGGCCTCTTTGTTACGAGCGAAGATTCAGCGCTTCCAGCCGCGAGCCTTTGGACCACTCCAGCTGTTTCCTGGCTGCCATCAACAATAATTTCCTTAATGATGATTCCGTTATTTATCTGGCTAACTGGAAAATATAATAAATCGAAAGATTTAAATGTCCTTTAATTTCAAGTTAAATAACAAGATTGGTCGTGCCCGGACGGGAGTAATTACAACTCCACATGGCGAGATAAAAACTCCAGCATTTATCCCGGTGGGAACAAAAGCAACAGTGAAATCTGCCTTGCCTGAATCAATAACAGAGTTAGGCGCACAAGCAGTTCTCTCCAATGCTTATCATCTATATCTGCAACCAGGTCCCGAAACGATCGATGCCGCTGGTGGCTTATCCAAATTCATGAACTGGAATGGGCCGACATTTACCGATAGTGGTGGTTTTCAAGTCATGTCACTTGGCGCTGGCTTCAAAAAAGTAATTGATATGCAGGGAGATTCTCCCAACGCCGACGATTTAATTACGGATCGAAAAGAAAGACTTGCTGAGGTTGATGAAGAGGGAGTGACATTTAAATCCCATCTAGATGGCTCCATCCATCGCTTTACCCCTGAAATCTCGATGCAGGTCCAGCATCAAATTGGAGCTGACATCATCTTTGCCTTTGATGAACTAACCACTCTCTATCACGATAAGAAATATCAAGAAGAGTCTCTGGAGCGCACCAGACGTTGGGCGCTTCGCTGTTTGGATGAACATGAGAAGTTGACCCAAGAGCGCCACCATCGCCCATATCAGGCCTTATTTGGGGTATTGCAAGGAGCACACTATGAAGATCTGCGAAAACGCGCTGCCAAAGATCTTGGAAATATGGAATCAAGTGGTCGATCTTTTGACGGGTTTGGAATCGGCGGCGCAATTGAGAAGGCTCGATTAGGTGAAATCGTAAGTTGGGTAGTTGATGAATTGCCAGAAGAGAAGCCAAGGCATTTACTTGGAATAGGTGAACCAGCCGACCTTTTCGCCGGAGTAGAAAATGGCGCCGATACCTTTGATTGCGTCGCTCCAACCAGAGAAGCGCGCACCAGCGCTGTTTACTCCAGAACTGGCAGGTTTAATGTTTCAGGCGGCAGTTATCGTAAAGATTTTTCTCCCATCGATAACGAATGCTCTTGCTATACCTGCCAGAACTATTCAAGAGCATACATAAATCATTTATTTAGAGCTAAGGAAATTTTAGGCCCAACACTCGCCACTATACATAACGTTTATTTCATCGTTGAGCTTGTGGCAAATATGCGTAACGCTATTGATGCTGGAAATTTTGCAGAATATAAAGCTGATTTCTTAAGCAGATATAAGAATGAAGTAAATTAATTGTAACTAGGTTTAACCGCAACATATCTAACTAGAATTGAAGCAACTACTGTTGTCAGAATTACGTAGGTAATTGTTATGGATTGAATTTCGGCAGCAAAAAATGCCGTTGAGGCAAGTCCGGCAATTACTATGGAAAATTCACCACGAGGTAAGAGAATTGCTGCAATGCGAAGAGTGGCTTTTTCTTCAGCCATATCACGTGCCACCCACCATGCCGTCAAGAACTTCGACCCCACTCCAAGAATTGTCAGAATCAATGCCGGAATCAAAACTTCCGGGATATCAGCAGGGTTTGTCCGCAGTCCAAAAAACAGAAAGAAGATGGCTGCAAAAAGATCTCGCAATGGCGCCAACCGAACGCGTGCAACGATTGCCACATCGCCTGTCAAAATTAATCCGACAAGGAATGCAGCAACTGCGCCAGAAAAACCGATGTAAGTGGCAAGACCAGAAGCGACTAGGGCTGCACCAAATACCGTGAGTAACAAAGTCGCTGAATCTCCCATAATGACCGGAGCATGAGGCACGTGAACGCCTTTTGCAGCAAAGATGAGCGCACCTCCTGCAATAAGAAGTGCCACAGAGATTGAAATTAATCCGGTGACTAAACCAACTGCAGCTGCTACAGCGCTAAGAATCGGCAAATAAATGGCGAGAAAAAGATCTTCGATAACAAGGATGCTTATCGCACGTTTTGTTGAAATTAGGCCGCCAAATGAGCCATCTTTAATTAACTGTGCTGCAATTCCGGATGATGAAACATAAGTAACGCCAGCAAGCACCAATGCCCCTAGCCATCCCCAGCCAAGCGCCAGGCCTACTAGCAGTCCTGGCACCGCATTAACGAGAAGATCAATTACTCCGAGAGATCTTCGTTCTTTAACTGATGAAACTAGTTCACTTGCAGAATATTCCAGTCCGAGAAGTAGAAGCAGAAGAATCGCACCAATTTGGGCACCAAGGTTAAGGAAATCATCGCTTAAATTTAAGGCGACTATTCCACCGTTGCCAAAAAACAAACCAGCAAGTAGAAATATTGGTACTGCAGAAAACCTAATTTTTGAAGCGATGAAAGCAGCAATACCCAGAGCAACTAAAACTGAACCAATTTCGCCGATTACAAGACCATCTTCTTTTGTTAATGCGGCAGAAAGTTCAATCATGGGCAGTTACGCTTTTGCTGCCACAATAGCTTGTTCGATATGAATTCGGACATGTTTACTCATTCGATCTAGGTAATCCATAACGGTTATGGATTCTCCATTTGGTCGAATACCGGTTCTTGATAATTGTTCGGGCAAGAGATCTGTAACTAGTTCAATATTCCCGAGGCGAAGCGAACTAAAACTATCGAAAGAAACTTGCGGTGATCGATCGAGCTTAAGATTTGCAAAATCATCTTCATCGAAGTTGGCAAAATGGTAATTTTCAGTTGTTAACATCATTCTTAATCTGAGTGATAGTGCAATCTCAGAGTCTGCAATATGAGCCAAGCATTGCGAAGCTGTCCAACCGCCATCGGCCGGTTTTACATCCATAGTCTTGGAGAAAGTTTCCAAGAATTCTCTTACCTGCTTAATATCTTCAGATAATTCATTGATAATTCCCGTAGACATGTCATGAATCTACCCTACGAGTTAGCAGGCATGCTTCAGATAGAATTGCTGAATGAAATTCCTTGAGAGTGAATTAGGTGGTCCTTTCGATTTGGTATTTGGCCTTCCGCTCCACCCACTAGCCGTACATGCCGCAGTTGTCTTGGTTCCTCTGGTGGCGTTAGCAGCACTAGTCATGACTTACTTGCCAAGCTTCTCCCGCCGCTATGGAAAATTTATTTTTGGTGTTGCCCTCGTCGCTCAAGCTTCATTGTTTATAGCCAAGCAAAGCGGCGAATCCTTCCAAGAGCGAGTTGGTGTAGAAGTAGATCGCCACGAAAGTCTTGGAACAACTGCAACATTTATCGCAATTCCGATGGTGGTTCTCATTTATCTTCGCTGGCGGATGGATAGAGAAGGGGCAAATATCGGGTCAGCAGCAATTAGAAGATTAGTCTCTGCTCTACTCGCCCTCGCCGCATTAGGGGCAATTGCATATGTATTTCTTGCTGGACATTCCGGAGCTGAACTTGTTTGGGGCTGGGTTAGTAAGTCTTAGTTTGAATACGGAATAACAATACGCTTACCAGCGCACTGAGAAGCGATCCGAAAATTACTGCAGTGACCGCCAGATCTTGAATACCTGGTTGCTCAAATGCCAGTTTTGCAATGAAAATTGCAACAGTAAATCCGATTCCAGCAGTGCTTCCCGTGGCTATTAACGAGCGAGAATTATGTTCTGGAAGCTGCGCTAGTTTGAAAAGTTCAGAAAGTTTTGAAGTTAGATAAATGCCGGCAGGTTTTCCTACTGCCAACCCAACAATTATTCCCCAGGCGATTGGTGATCTAAATGCGCTCTCCATTGATTCACTAGTGAGTTTTACACCAGAGTTTGCAAAGGCGAATATTGGTATCACGAGAAAACTTGAATAAGAATGGAATTGATGTTCCAATTTTTCGATCAAGGTATAAGTACCATCTTCTGTGTCTTCAACATTTTCGTGCACTTTAGTTGTGGGTGTCAGCAGTCCCATGATTACTCCGGCAAGCGTTGGATGTAGCCCGGCTTTATAAAGCGAATACCAAAGAAACGCTCCAGCGAAAATATAAAAAATCATTCCTCTGACTTTAAATTTCTGCATTAGCAGTACAAGGGTGATTGCCAAGATGGCCGAGTAGATCCAACCAAATACGATTCCCGAAGAATAAACAATCGCAATAATTAATATTGCGCCAATATCATCAATAACGGCTAGCGCCAGTAGAAAGGCTTTTAAGCCTTGTGAGGCGCGCTTTCCCATCAAGGCCATTACCCCAACGGCTAACGCAATATCTGTAGCAACCGGAACTGCCCAACCCTCAGGCGCTACATCACCTGCAATCAATAGATAAATAAGGGCAGGAATCAACATTCCACCAATTGCTGCTATGAAAGGTGCCAATGCTTGCTTCAACTTTGATAGATGTCCTGAAGTTAGTTCTCGTTTGATTTCCAGTCCAACGACAAAAAAGAAAATTGTCATCAGTGCATAGTTAATAAACTTCAAGACTGTCATTGATAGATAAATTCCAAGTAAATCTATTTCAAAACTCAAAGATAGGAAATCAAAATAACTTTGTGATACCGGTGTATTTGCAGCGATAAGTCCCAAAGCTGCAGCAGCAACCAATATGATCCCCGACGCGCTCTCATTAGCAAGAAAATCCCGAAGCGGCGCAACTCTTCTTTTCATGCGACAACTATGCCAAATCAATAGCTTTTGAGGTCGGATAGGCTTGGCATATGAGAAAACTATTTTCGCCGTTAACTCTTCGTGGCGTTACATTTGCAAATCGAGTCTGGGTAAGTCCGATGTGCCAATACTCAGCAGTCAATGGCGTCGCCACCAATTGGCATGATGTGCATATTGGAGCATTTGCATCTGGTGGCACTGGAATGATCATGATGGAAGCAACTGGAGTTTCTCCAGAAGGCAGAATCTCGACGCAATGCTTGGGGCTTTGGAACGATGAGCAAGCAGAACGTTTAAAACCAATTGTTACGTTCGCTCATCAAATGGATACCAAGATTGGAATTCAATTGGCACATGCCGGTCGTAAAGGTTCATGCCTTCCCCCTTGGAGCGATCATCCAATGGCGAGTTTGGATGAAGGCGGCTGGGAATGCGTTGCGCCAAGTGCAATTTCCTTCGGAGGAAAATATCCGACTCCAAGATTTTTATCGGAAATAGAAATTGCAGAATTGGTCGCAGCTTTTGGTTCAGCAGCAAAGCGCGCGGTTTCAGCAGGATTTGATTTAGTGGAAATTCACGCCGCTCATGGTTATCTGATTCATCAATTCTTGTCACCGCTATCAAATACTCGCGAAGATGAATATGGCGGAAGTTTTGAAAATAGAATCAGATTTTTACTAGAAATTATCGATGCAGTTAGATCTGCAATTCCTGATTCCATGCCGCTATTCCTGCGAATTTCAGCATCGGATTGGCTTGATGGCGGTTGGACAATTGATGATTCAGTTGCTCTCGCAAAGATTGCAAAAGTAAGAGGCGTTGATTTGATAGATGTCTCATCGGGTGGAACTAGCTCGGGTGCCCCAGTCCCAGTTGGTCCGGGTTACCAGGTTCCATTTGCCGATCAAATTCGGAATCAAGCAGATATCCCAACCGCAGCAGTTGGACTAATTACTGAACCTGAGCAAGCAGAAGAGATTGTCAGCTCTGGAAAAGCAGATGCGGTAATGATGGCCAGAGAATTTCTTCGAAATCCGCGTTGGCCACTATTTGCTGCTCAAAAACTTGGCAGTGAAGTGAATTGGCCTGTT
>CAYRXG010000047.1:0-7183 GCA_964428285.1 uncultured Clavibacter sp. | reverse complement strand
ACTCGACTTCAATGTCAGCTGTTCAGGCAGTTGCAAGGTATGTGGGACGTTTTCTAACAGAGGGTAAATAATGGCTGACCATTACCAAACACTGGGAGTTGATCGGAGCGCTTCTCAAGATGAAATCAAGCGCGCTTATCGCAAGCTAGCAAGAGAAATGCATCCAGATGTAAATCCCGATCCTAAAGTTCAAGATAGATTTAAAGAAGTAACTGCTGCCTATGAAGTACTAAGCGATCCTGAAAAGAGAAGTTCATATGATCGCGGTGGTGGTGATTTTGGTTTCAGCGGTGGTTTTGGTGGATTTAGCGACATTATGGATGCTTTCTTTGGAGGAGGAAATTCCAGAGGTCCACGTCCGCGAATGCGTCAAGGACAAGATGCGCTAATTCGAGTTTCAATTGATTTAGCAGAAGCTTGTTTTGGTGTTACAAAATCGATTGCGGTCGAAACTGCAATTATCTGCACAAAATGCGGCGGTGATGGCTGCGAGGCTGGAACTTCTCCTAAGACATGTGAAATTTGTAAAGGTCGTGGCGAGATACAGCAAGTAACGAGATCCTTTATTGGTCAAGTTATGACATCTAGACCCTGTGCAACCTGTCAAGGATTTGGAACAGTAATCAGTAACCCATGTCGAGAATGTGCTGGCGATGGACGAATTAGATCTAGAAGAGATATCGATGTAAAAATTCCGGCCGGAGTAGATTCGGGAAATCGAATTCAACTAAGTGGCCAAGGTGAAGTCGGTCCGGGTGGCGGCCCGGCAGGCGATTTGTATGTAGAAATAGAAATTAAGGAACATGAATTTCTTTTACGAGAAGGCGATAATCTTCATTTACAAATAGATATCCCTATGACCAAGGCTGCTTTGGGAAGTAAAGAGAATATCCAAACTTTAGATGGCGAGATTGAATTAAATATTAAACCCGGAACGCAAAGTAATGATGTGATTCCAATTAAAGGTAAAGGTATGACTCGACTTCGGGGCGGAGGACGTGGGGATCTCTTCGTCCATATAAATGTCGAGATTCCAACAAAATTGTCTAAACCAGAGGAAGAACTACTTCGCGAATTTTCCAGAATACGTGGTGAAGAAACTAGAGCAGGTGCTATGCGCAAGAATAATGAAGAAGGATTATTCTCGAAGTTTAGAGATGCCTTTAGGAATTAGATGCTTCCTCTATTCATTGTAGAAAATATTCCAGACCGTGGCGATCTGGTCATTGAAGGCGATGAAGCGCATCATGCAGGATCGGCCGCCAGAATTAAGGTTGGCGAGAAAATTAATGTAACCAATGGCAAAGGACGTATTGCCGAAGTTGAAGTACTTGATATAAACAAGCGAAATATTGGTTGTCGCATACTTGAAGTTCGCGATGAAACAAGAGCTAAAGTTGTTTTGACGGTAATCCAAGCTTTAACAAAAGGAGATCGCGCGCGCGAGACTATCGAGCTGTTAACTGAAGGTGGCGCAGAGTTAATTATTCCCTGGCAAGCTGCGCGCTCAATTGGACAATGGAAAGACGATAAAGATGCACAAGGCAAGTGGCGCACTTGGGCAAAAGAAGCAACTAAACAATCTAGAAGAACTTGGATTCCAGAAATTCTAGATTTGCATACAACTGCACAAGTAAAGCGCAGAATTCAAGATAGTGATTTGGCAATTGTTCTCCATGAAAATGGCGCAGAAGCATTTTCAGAAATTGTCACTAGTGCTCCGCCTAGAGAAATTCTCCTAATTGTTGGTCCTGAAGGCGGAATCTCCGATGATGAACTTGCCAGTTTTGTAAGTTCTGGCGCCCGATCGACCAGGCTAGGAAAACCGGTATTTCGTTCAGCGCATGCCGGCGTTGCCGCTTTGGCAGCTATCCAGGCCGCCTTTGGAATCTGGTAGATATCTCCTATGGACTGCTTATTTTGCAAGATATCAAAAGGCGAAATACCTGCAAAGGAGATTTACTCCAACGAATCAGTTTTCGCCTTTGAAGATATAAATCCACAAGCGCCGACTCATATTTTAATTATTCCTAAATCACATTATGAAAATGCTTCCTCATTAGCAGATGCTGAACCAGAAGTTTTAGCAGCGTTATTTAAGGCGGCTCGCGAAATTGCCGAATCGCAGAAATTGGCAGGCTATCGATCCGTTTTTAATACCGGTGCGGAGGCAGGGCAATCGGTATTTCATGCTCACCTTCATCTAATTGGCGGCAGAGCACTTTCCTGGCCACCGGGCTAGAATCTAGGCAATGCATAGCGCTGTTATTACTCTTCCTGGTGATCTACCAAGTGTCTCTTTAACGGGGCCTAACGATTCATACATCCGAGCAATCGAAAAAGCATTCCCAGAAGTTGTTATTACGGTTCGCGGTAATGAAGTAATTCTTCGCGGTGATGTTGAATCAGTTAAACGAGTTGAAAGTTTAATGGCTAATTTTCTAGCAGTTGTTCGAGCTGGCCAACCATTAAGCGATGATGCAGTTAGAAGATCCATTTCTATGATTTTAGGAGATGGCAATGAAACACCTGCTGAAGTTTTGACTTTAAATATCTTAAGTTCGCGAGGCAAAACTATTCGGCCAAAAACCGTAAATCAGAAGCGATATGTGGATGCCATTGATAAGAACACTGTTACTTTCGGTATTGGACCTGCGGGTACAGGTAAGACCTATTTGGCTATGGCAAAAGCCGTTCAGGCTTTACAGGGCAAGCAAATAAATCGAATTATCCTTACTCGGCCAGCAGTTGAAGCCGGCGAAAGATTGGGATTTTTACCGGGAACTCTTCATGAAAAAATAGATCCATATCTGCGACCACTATTTGATGCTTTACATGACATGTTAGATCCGGATGCGATTCCGCGACTCATGTCTTCTGGCACAATCGAAGTTGCGCCACTTGCATATATGCGGGGTCGCACTTTAAATGATTCATTTATCATTTTAGATGAAGCTCAGAACACCTCACCGGAACAAATGAAAATGTTCTTAACGCGGTTAGGTTTTGGTTCCAAGATGGTGGTAACTGGAGATATCACACAAATAGATCTTCCGGCTCATCAACAATCTGGGTTAGCAATTGTGCGTTCGATTTTAGAAGATATTGATGATATTTCTTTTATGGATTTAACTTCAGAAGACGTAGTTCGCCATCGTCTAGTAAGTGAAATTGTTGATGCCTATGGAAGATTTGATAGTAAGGATGGCGAGAATCGCGCTGCCAGACGCGCCAATAAGCCACGCTCCATATAGAAATGAATATTGAAATGGTTTCACTTACGGAATCGGACTGTGATCAAGACCGATTAATTAGTCTTGCTGATTTCTCACTAAGTTCAATGGGAATTCATCCAGACTCCGAGTTGAGTATTTCAATTGTTGATGAAGAAGAAATGAGTTCCTTACACATGCAATGGATGGATGAGCCGGGACCAACTGATGTTCTTTCATTTCCGATGGATGAAATGAAACCGTATTCAGCCACAACTGGCCCTGGGATACTTGGCGACATAGTTCTCTGCCCGGAATTTGCAGCTGAACAAGCAAGAACTGCGGGTCATTCGCTTCAAGAGGAGTTAGAACTCCTTACCGTCCACGGAGTCTTACATCTCCTTGGCTTTGACCATAGAGAAAATGATGAGCGAAAAATAATGTTTGCAAAACAAGATGAGTTACTGATGGGCTGGCGAAGTAAGAAATGAGCGTAATGGTGATAGTTACAGTTACTTTCTTATTGCTCTTTGCAGGATTTCTTGCAGGCAGTGAAGCGGCAATTAACTCAATTTCCCGCATCTACGTGGAAGAACTTCAAGAGAAATCATCACGCAAAGCCGCATGGGTACGTAAGGTGCTTGCCGAGCCGGCACGTTATTTGAATGTAATCCTTTTTGTAAGGAAAGCTGCTGAGTTGACCGCAACCGTTCTAGTAGCAGAGGAATTGATAAAAAATTCCTCATCAATTCCACTTGCTATTACGAGCGCAGTTTTAATTATGTTAACTCTCTCTTATGTAGTAGTCGGTGTAGGGCCTAGAACGCTTGGAAAACAGCGAGCCGGAAACTGGATAATCCCAGCAAGCATCGTTGCAGTACTCCTTTCAAAGGTGCTGGGTCCAATTACGACCATACTAATAACAATTGGCAATGCACTAACTCCTGGAAAAGGTTTTAAGAGCGGCCCCTTTGCAAACGAAGCTGAACTAAGAGATCTTGTTGATCAAGCTCACGAGCGAGGCTTAGTTGAAGAATCAGAGCATGAAATGATTCATTCAGTATTTGAACTTGGCGATACCTTGATCCGTGAATTAATGGTGCCCCGAACAGAGATGGTTTGGATTGAGGGAAGCAAGAATTTGCGACAAGGTCTATCGCTAGCCTTAAGATCTGGTTTTACTCGAATACCAGTAATTGGCGAAAGCATCGATAACATTGTTGG
This sequence comes from uncultured Clavibacter sp., assembly GCA_964428285.1. GTDB lineage: Bacteria > Actinomycetota > Actinomycetes > Nanopelagicales > Nanopelagicaceae > MAG-120802. The sequence continues at coordinate 2,747 of CAYRXG010000047.1, read as the reverse complement.
AATTGCGTATGTAAAAGATTTAGCAAAACGTGTTCACGAGTTTAGAGATTCCGAAACCCAAGAATTAGTTGCTGACCATGTTCGGCCTGCAACGTTTATTCCTGAAACAAAAACTGCTTCAGAGCTATTAAAAGAGATGCAGCGAGACCAGATTCACCTAGCAATTGTCGTTGACGAATATGGTGGTACGGCGGGACTTATTACCATTGAAGACATCATCGAAGAGATTGTTGGAGAGATTGCAGATGAATACGATGATGAGTTTGATGAAATTGAATGGATAGAACCTTCAAGAAAAGCGAGAGTTTCTGCAAGGTTGCACTTAGAAGATTTAGCTGATTACTTAGAAATAGAATTAAATGAAGAAGAAAAAGAAGATGTTGATACCGTTGGCGGTTACTTGGCCAAAACTCTCGGCCGAGTGCCAATTCCGGGAAGTGAAATTACCCTTCACGACTGGAAAATTACCGCGGAACGTCCAGTAGGAAGGCGTCATCGCATTGGCACCGTGTTAGTTGAGCGAGTTTCAACTGATTAATTTTGCAGTTAAGGTTTGCTAATGAGAATTGTTAGATTTACGCCCAAGTCAAAGACTTCACTTGGCACAGATCCACAATATGGAATTCTTGAAAGCGAAAACACAATTCGATTAATTGCAGGCGATCCTCTTTATAGTGGAATTTTAAAACTAGATGAGACTGTTGGACTAGGGGATGTGAAGCTCTTGGCTCCGGTGATTCCAAGAAGCAAGGTTGTCTGCGTTGGAAAAAACTATGCAGACCATGCCGCAGAGATGGGCGGTGAAGTTCCTAAGGAGCCAATAATCTTCCTGAAACCAAACACATCGGTAATCGGACCAAAAGATGTTATTCGTTGGCCGATACAAAGTAATCGAGTTGATTATGAAGCTGAACTTGCAATTGTGATTTCGCGCATCTGTAAGGATGTTCCAAAGGAAAAAGCAAATGATGTAATTTTTGGATACACAATCGCGAATGATGTAACAGCGCGAGATATTCAAAAAAACGATGGTCAATGGACAAGAGCTAAAGGATTTGACACTTTTTGTCCTATCGGGCCCTGGATTGATACCGAATTTAGGCCAACGTCACAAAGAATTAGCACGATGATTTCTGGTGAAACTCGTCAAGAAGCCACGTTGAATCAAATGGTTTTTGATATTCCTACGATTATTGCATTCGTAACTAGCGTTATGACTTTACTTCCCGGAGATCTAATACTTACCGGCACCCCTTCTGGCATTGGTCCACTGACTCCGGGCGAAGATGTAGTAGTTTCAATACAAGATTTGGGAGAACTGCGAAACGAGGTGGTAAGAAATGAGTAAAAACAGGGAAGTGCGTACTCGTTTCGCACCATCTCCTACAGGCGATCTTCATGTTGGAAACATCCGAACTGCACTATTCGATTGGGCATACGCCAGACATACGGGCGGAAAATTAATTTTTCGAATTGAAGACACAGACCGCGAACGTGTGACTGATGAATATATAGAAAGAGCGATAGATACTCTTAAGTGGCTAGGTTTAAATTGGGATGAGGGGCCGCAAGTCGATGGACCATATGGCCCGTATCTACAGTCACAACGTCTTGATATCTATGAAAAATGGGCGAAGATTTTCTTAAGTAATGGGGATGCATACAACTGTTATTGCTCGCCAGATGAGTTGGAGGCACGTCGCGAAATTCAACGTAAGAATAATCAAGCTCCAGGATATGACGGAAAATGTCGTTCAATAAGCGAAAGTGATTTGCAACGTTATATCTCTGAAGGTCGTAAACCAGTTATCAGAATGCGCATGCCTGAAGGCGAAACTCGCTTTACGGATTTGATTCGTGGCGAAGTCGTATTTGATCATAAGTTTGTTCCGGACTTTGTATTAATGCGTGCCGATGGTTCTCCTCTATATACCTTGGCGGTCGCTGTCGATGATGTTCTTATGAAGATTACTCATGTTCTACGTGGTGAAGATTTGCTCTCGTCTACTCCAAGACAAATTAGGGTCTATCAAGCGATGGGCTTGAATCCTGATGAATATCCAAGTTTTGCTCATTTGCCATTTGTTATGGGTACAGATAACGCAAAACTTTCTAAGCGAAATGGAGAAGTTTCTATCGCTTGGTATCGAGAAGAAGGGTTTTTGCCAGAAGCAATCTGTAATTATCTAGCCCTGCTCGGCTGGTCACCAGGTGATGATCGTGAAAATATTTCGATGTCAGAGCTAGTAGAACTTTTCAATATTGAAAGGGTAAATAGTTCGCCGGCTCGTTTTGATATGAAGAAACTAGAAGCTATAAACGGCGACAAAATCCGAGCATTAACACTCGATGATTTTCTATCTAGAGTTCTTCCATTTTTGATCAAAGAAAAGGTAATTACTGGAAAACCGGATGAGGTGGAGCAGGTCAAAAAGGCACTTCCAATCATTCAAGAACGAATCGCTCGACTCAAAGAAGTTGTCCCGATGCTTCGATTCTTATTTGTCGAAAGAGTTAATTTTGAGGATGGCAATGAAGAGAAACTTAAGGAGTCCCAGACTCAAGAAGTTTTACAAAGCGCAATTAGCTCACTCGAAAAAGTTTCCGCTTGGAATCACCAAGAAATAGAAAATGCGCTACGTACTGCTCTTTTGGAGGAGATGGGACTTAAACCCCGAATTGCTTTTGGTCCAGTTCGGATAGCAATAACAGGTAGCCATATCTCGCCACCATTATTCGAATCGATG
>CAYRXG010000046.1:0-7187 GCA_964428285.1 uncultured Clavibacter sp. | reverse complement strand
GAACGTAAGGCAAAGGAATTGGCTAATAGCTAATGAGCGATTCCACACTTACCGTCGAATTCGTTACGCCAGAATCAAGAATCTGGTCGGGCAGAGCCAAGATGGTCTCTGCCCGCACCTTGGAAGGTGATATTGGTATTCTGCCAAATCACGCTCCATTACTTGGCGCGCTGGTCGATGGAAAAGTTGTAATCAAAGCAGAAGATGGTTCAATCGCAGAATTTGAAGTACATGGCGGTTTCTTATCGGTTGCTAATAACCGAGTTTCAATTCTTGGGGAAGCGGTTTAGTTAACTCGCGTTACATCAGCGCCAAGGGCCTGTAGCTGCTCGGCGAAATTCGGATAACCGCGATCGACGTGAAATGCATCTTCAACAAATGTAATTCCATCAGAAACTAGTCCGGCAAGAACTAAACCTGCTCCAGCTCTAATATCTGATGCGGCAACAGGAGCAGAAGAAAGCTTAGGAAGTCCAATAATTGAGGCATGATGGCCATCAACCTTTATCTTTGCACCTAATCGAAGAAGCTCATTTACAAACATAAATCTGCCTTCAAAAACATTTTCAGTTACTAAGGCGTCACCTTCTGCAATGGCATTCAAAGTGATTGCAAATGGCTGCAAATCAGTGGGAAAACCTGGATAGGGAAGAGTGGCAACATCGATTGCGCTGGGTCTCCGGGACATTTTTACTCGTAAGCCATCAGATGTAGAAGTTACAACCGCTCCTGCTGATACCAATTTGTCTAATGGAAGTTCTAGATCTGCAGGTCTGGCATTATGGATTGAAATATCACCTTGAGTAATTGCGGCAGCAAATGCCCAAGTTCCGGTAACAATGCGATCTGGGATTGCTTCGTGATTTACCGGATGAAGCGATGGGACGCCATTTATTGTTAATGTCGGAGTACCTAAGCCCTCAATCTCGGCGCCCATGGAGTTCAAAAAGTTTCCAATATCCACGAGATCTGGTTCGCGCGCCGCATTTTCTAAAATAGTTTTTCCTTTTGCCAAGACGGCTGCGGTAAGAATATTTTCAGTGGCACCAACGCTTGGGAAATCTAATTCAATTTTTGTACCTTTAAGACCATTTTTAGCTGAGGCAATAATGTAGCCATGTTCATTCTTGATCTCTGCACCAAGTTCAACCAAACCTCTGGTATGAAAATCTAAACCACGAGAACCAATTGCATCGCCGCCAGGTAGTGCAACTTCAGCACGACCTAACCGAGCCACCAAGGGTCCGAGGACATTAATAGAGGCGCGAAGTTTTCTTACATATTGATAATCAGCTCGATACCCAAGATCTTCTGGGACTGTAATAGTTAATTTGGAAGATGAAACATCATGATCGATTTTGCAACCAAGGCTTACAAGAAGTTCACCCATCATTGTTACATCAGCAATCTGTGGCACATTACTTAAAATGTAAGTTCCAGGAGCCATCAACGAAACTGCCATCAACTTCAAAATTGAATTTTTCGCTCCAGAAACCTTTACATCACCGACAAGCGAAGAACCGCCAACGATACGGAAGCGGTCTAAACCGTGCTCCATCATTGGCTCCCCATTCTCTTCAAGTGGTCACATGCTAGCCATTGGCATAGGCTCGCCCCATGGTTAATCTAACGCGCATTTATACAAAAACCGGAGATGATGGAACTACTTCACTGGGGGATATGAGTAGAACCTCCAAAAACGATGCGCGACTTGAGGCATATGCCACCGTAGACGAGGCAAATTCATATTTAGGTGTTGTACTTGCTGATAAAGAGTTGGATCAAGACATTAGAAAACTTTTGGTGAGAATTCAGAATGATTTATTTGATGTTGGTGCAGATCTCTGTACGCCAGTCGTGGATGAACCAGCTCATGAGCCGCTTCGCGTTCTTGAATCTCAAATTAAATACTTGGAAGAGCAAATTGATAAGTACAACGCTTTTCTAGAACCGCTTAAGTCTTTTGTGTTGCCATCCGGAAGCAGAACATCTGCCCATCTGCACGTTGCGCGCACTGTAGTAAGAAGAGCAGAGCGTCGTACATGGCAAGCAATTCATGGATTTGGCGAAGGCGTCAATAAATTAACCGCAAAGTATCTGAATCGTCTCTCTGATTTATTGTTTGTACTTGCACGATATGAGAATCGCGGTGAAGGCGATCAACTTTGGGTACCGGGAAAAAATCGCTAACTTCGCAAAATTGCGGAAGCAGCGCTTAATTCCTCCTCAAATACCAAGACTCTGGGTCCCGAGTTTGTCTGAGTCAGATTCGCTTTAATTCCATTTGCCAAAAGCTTCTGTCGCATCATTTCTCCTTCGATGTGATTCTTAGGCCTGGCGGCAACTTTTAATTTTCCATAGGAATCATCGTCACCCACGGAAAAAGGTCGTTCGGCGACAGATTTACCTCTTGAAAAACCCCATCTAAGCAAGAAGATTAAGACAAACATGACGGCAAAACCGGCAAATGATTTTAAGAATAGTGCGTTATCAATTCCCCCTAACATTATTGACCTCGAATCATTGCGTCGCCTCTGGTTGGGGTATTGGGTTGTAAACATTTCCAGGTCGAGGTTTCGCATCTGGTTCGCGATGACAAATCACACGAATTCCGCCTACCGAGATATTTTCAGCTATCGGTTCGCTGCTGACTAGAAAGATTGTTGCTAATTCTCGATCATCAGTTCCTTTTGCATAGGTAAGTAGCGAGCCAATCTTGGTGCGGGAATTTGTCTCAGAATTTAGGCGACGTACTGAAGAATTTACTTCCCACCATTCACATCCAGTCTCAGCCGCAACAAAGACGGCGCCGCAAGCATAAAGTTGGCAATCTTTTACGAACTTTTGCAGAGATCTTTTTGCTGAAAGTAAGCCAACTAATTCTTTAGAGCTTGGGACCTTTGCATAGACGCCATCATTTACCTTGAATCCAGATGGTGGCCAGACTGCCTTAGGCGAAGGAATTGGAACAGCCTTCTTTTTAGCAAGACTTACTTCTGCATGAGCTAGGGATGGCGTGACAAATACTCCGAGCGCGTTTATCAAAATCATCACAACGAACTTTCGAAATCTCATTTGGCGCACCGGCCAATCTTGCCGGAAATAGGTCAGAATCTCCCTGTGAGTACACGGAAAAATCGCCCAAAGTCGAAGCAGCGCCCTAAGCAGGAAAATGGCGATGAGCGAGAAATCATGGCTTCTCATGAAACGATTGAAGAAGATTTAGATGGTATTTATCGAGTTCGTAAAATCACCGGATCCAGTTCTACTAAGCCATATCGATGTCCAGGTTGTGATCAATTAATCCGCACCGCTACTCCACATATCGTTGCTTGGCTAGATGGAGATGTTGAATCTAGGCGCCATTGGCATACTCCATGTTGGAGTAAGAGAAATAATCGAAGGCCAAATACGGAACGAACCCGTAATGCACCGCGTTACTAACGAATTCGTCGTTTGTGTAATAACTTAACTAATCGAACAAGTATTTTATCGGCTGATTCAGATCGATTGAATGTAGTAAATTCCAGTGGGATTCTAAATCTTCTGCGCACAATAGTTCTCGGATAAGTGAATTCCAATAATCCCTCTGCACCATGAATTCGTCCGTAACCACTATCTTTTACACCACCGAATGGAAGCGAACCGATTGCAGCAAAGGAAAAAGCTGAATTAATTGAGACCATGCCACATTTGAGTAGCGCGGCAATCCGCTTTCCATTTCTCTTGGACCAAACTGCTGCACCAAGTCCATAATTGGTTGCATTCGCTAAATCGACAGCTTCATCCATATTTGCGACCGTATTTATTACCAAAGTTGGACCAAAGGTTTCCTCAGTTACCGCAAGTGAATCTTCTGGAACATCAGCCATGATTACCGGTTCTACGTATCCTCCAGAAACGGATTTAGTGCCACCCAATAAGAATTTTCCGCCGCGTTTTGCGGCATCATCAATATGGCTTTGAATGACTTTCAGTTGGGAGGGCATGGTGGCAGGGCCATACTTGGCACCATCCCCAAAGCCAGGCTTTAATTCTTTTGCTTGTTTAACAATTTCTTCTTTAAATTTCTCGGCCACAGTTCTATGTACATAAACTCGTTCTGCTCCGATACATGATTGTCCAGCATTAGACATAGCGTGCCAGAGTGTCATCTCGGCAGCTTTTTTAATATCGGCATCGCGATCAACTAAGACCGCATCTTTGCCACCGCATTCCAATACAACCGGAGTCATATTAGCCGCACAAGCTGCTGCAACTTTCTTCGCGGTTCGAGTAGAGCCGGTAAATGAAATCTTGCCCAATTTACTTTCGGTTAGTGCGATGCCCGTTTCTGGCGTTCCTGTTATGACTTGGAAAATATTTTTAAATGGCGCAATGCGATTCCAGCTCTCTTCTAAGTATGCACCGATAGCTGGGGTGTATTCACTTGGTTTGAAAACAACAGTATTTCCGGCGGCAAGCGCGTACGCAATTGATCCAACTGGAGTAAAGATTGGATAGTTCCAAGGTCCAATTACGCCAACTACTCCATAGGGGACTCGTTGAACTTGTGCGGCCATATTGAACATTAGGAGTCCAACCGGTCGATTTTGCTTGCTAAGAATTCGATGCGCATTTTTTCCTGCCCAGGAAATATGTTCGATCGCAAGCGCAACTTCTAACTTGGCATCACTAAAAGGTTTTCCAGTTTCACGGTGGATCAGATGAGCCGCGGAATCGATTTCACGTGTCAATATTGAAGCCCAATCGCGAAGCGCTACATAACGTCCACGAAATCCAAGTTCTGCCCAGCGCTCACTTGCTCTGTCTGCTTGTTCGACAACATTGGAAACTTCTGAAGCTGTGAAATTAGGAAATACGCCGACAACTTCACCAGTTGCCGGATTTAATGATTCAAAACTCTTTTTACTCGAATTGGATTTTCGCACCATGGGAGAAGACTAAACTCTCGGGCATGGCTGAGCTGATTAGACCAAGCACTATTTTGCCGGCCGAGCGTAGCCCCATAACCATTCTCACAAGCGATGGGCTAAAACTAATCGGAGAAGTGGCGACACCACTCTCTGGCGATCGCAGCAATGCAATTCTTTGTTTCCATCCTCGGCCAACTCATGGCGGGATGATGGATAGCCATATTTTCAAAAAAGCCGCTAACAGGCTTCCATCAATGGCAGAAATAACTGTTATTCGTTTTAACACTCGCGGCACCGCAAGTGATCAAGGCAGGAGTGAAGGTGAATTTGGAAATGGAGTTACCGAGGAAGCAGATGTGGTTGCGGCAATCGATTATGCCTTTGATGTTTTAAAAGTTACGAATCTATGGATTGTTGGTTGGTCATTCGGAACAGATTTGGCACTGCAATATGCAACAGATAGCAGGATTAAAGGATTGATTTTGTTGTCACCCCCTCTTCTAACAACGAAGGAATCACATTTGGAATTTTGGGCAAAAGATGGACGTCCGGTCGTCGCACTTGTTCCAGAGTTTGACGAATTTCTTAATCCAGCAGATGCAGAAATTCGATTTAAATCGTTAACCACGGTAGATCTAATTGCAGTTGCTGGCGCTAAACACTTATGGGTCGGGGAACCATTTGTACACAGAGTGCTTAGCGAAATTGTGAAATATGTAAATCCGAACAAGTTGCCACTCGCAACGGAATACTGAATAGAATAACGATGGTGGGTGCAAATCTAAGAAGTTATCGTGATGTAATTAAATCGCCAGGCGCACTCCGTTTAATGTTATCTGCTTATCCTGCTAGAACCGCTTACGGAATGATTACCCTTTCGATTTACTTCAAAGTTCAACAGTCCACTGGTTCAATTGCAGTAGCCGGACTTGCTGCAGGTTTAAATGGTCTCGCTGGTGCAACAACTGCTGGAATACGTGGTGCGGTTATTGATCGCTTTGGCATGATCTGGCCATTACGAGTTTTAGTGCCAAGTTATGCATCCATGATTGTTGTTTTTAGTTTTGGAGAAGGCCGAACTGAACTCATTGTGCTCGCTACTCTGCTTGGATTGACTGGCCCACCTATAAATCTTTCCGTTAGACCGCTCTGGAAATTAACAGTTTCACCGGAGCGACTTCGTACCGCTTTCGCGCTAGATACAGCATCAATGAATTCCAGCGCTGTTATTGCACCGGTGCTAGCCACAACTTTGTCTCTTTCATTTTCACCAAATTTGGCTTTGCGAATTTGTGCTTCTCTAATGATGTTTGGTGGAGTCTTATTGTTGCTAACTTGGCAGGTAAATCGTTGGCGACCTGAGAAGAAAGAGGAGAAAACTCCGGCAATTTGGCGAGTTAAAGGAATTCAATTATTGGCTTTAGAAGGTGTTGCCATAGGACTTGGTTGGGGAGCATTTGATATCGGAGTTCCTGCCTTTGGAACATTAGAGGGAGTCCCAGAACGAGTTGGATTCTTCTTTGCTTTGATGGCCACTTTTAATGTAATTGGGGGACTGGCGGCAGGCACAATAAGTAGAAAGATTTCTCCGCTAAAAGCGTTTCGAACGAATTACTTGATTTGGGCAATAGTCTCCCTGCCATTGGCTTTTACACATATGGATTGGACTCTTGCGGTAGTAACAATTCTTCTCGCCTTTTTCGGAGGATTCCAACAAGTTTTTTACTGGGAGATCACCGAAGCGATTCGACCGAAAGGCACGGCAGTACAAACTTTAGGTTGGCTTTGGACAATCGAAGGTTCGGCAGCTGCGGCAGGAACTGCGCTAGGCGGTTACGTAGCAGAACATCTATCTCCAAGATATTGCCTTGCTGCAACCACAATAGCGTTATTTATTGGTTACTTAATTATTACCAAAGGACAGAAACATTTAGCGAGCGCTGATCGGTTACCAACAGAAGCCGAAGATACTGCAGCGATTGAGAGCACTGCAGATACAACGCATTAAGAATTATCAGTTTTTGGAAATACCACTTCATCAAGTATCAAAATTACTGCAGCTGCAATTGGGACTGCTAAAACACCACCAACTAAACCGAGTAGTGAAGTTCCAAGAAGTGCGGCAACAATTGTGACTAATCCAGGTATTGCCAAAGTTCTCTTCATGATTCTTGGCGTAATCAAGTAATTCTCAATCTGCACATAGGCGGTATAAAGCAATAGCGCCAGTAATCCTTTGAGTGGAGATTGCGTTAGAGCTACAAATGAAAC
>CAYRXG010000045.1:0-7383 GCA_964428285.1 uncultured Clavibacter sp. | reverse complement strand
GATGCAACGGCACCGAGAGATCCAGGTCTATCTGGAAGTGCTACTCGGATTTTTACCATTGCCATAGTGCTCAGTCTAAGTGAAAAGCTCCCCGACTTGGACTCGAACCAAGAACCTGCCGGTTAACAGCCGGCTGCTCTGCCGATTGAGCTATCGGGGATTGCGGGCAAACTCTAGGTCAAGCCTTCGCCGAACGCCAATTCCCGTAGGCCTCTTCTTCGGCTCTCCATTTCTACGAGCCGGGCAAAAATCTCGCCATATTCCTTTTCATTTTCTACCGGGTTAAGTCTTTGCAAGGTTGATTTAATCTCTGCGATCGAACGTGATAGCGCAACTTCATTTAGGCGAGCCATGATGCTTGAAACATATTTATCAGATATCTCACCTGTGGTTCTTATGGGCTCTACTGAAAGTTCCAACATAAATGATTTGAGATCTTCATTCTCAACTGCTTCAACATTTATTTCTTCTAAATCGGTTTGTAAATCTATGTACTGTCGTAATTTCTCGTAAGCCGGATGCGAAAAGGCATTTGATTCAATTTCTCGCCATTGCCTTGCCAGCGCCGGCATCTGTAATCGCACTTTCAAGACTTCACGTTCCAAAGCTAGTCGAGGTTCATTCGGATCTGGACGCCAGTTAGTTGAGCTCTGTTCTGCAGAATTTTCAGTTCGCTTGGTAGAACTCTTCTTTACTGCTGCAGTTACAACTTCTACATCCATACCAAGCCAACCAGCTAAGTTTCTGACATATTCAGGACGAAGTGAGGCATCCCTAATCTTTCCTATGAGAGGTGCAGTTGCGTTTAGAGCGCCCACCCGACCTTCGGAATTTGTTAAGTCGTACTTCTTCAATTCAGTCTTGATTGCAAACTCAAAAAGTGGAACTCTTCTGGCAATTAAATCTCTTACTGCAACGTCGCCACCTTGTTGTCTCAAATCACAAGGATCTAAACCATTAGGTTCGACTGCGACAAAAGTTTGGGTGACAAACTTCTGATCATCTTCAAAAGCACGAAGCGCTGCCTTTTGCCCAGCAGCATCACCATCAAAAGTAAAAATTACTTCGCCTCTGAATGTTTCATCATCCATGAGAAGTCTGCGAAGAATTCGAATGTGATCATCACCAAATGCGGTACCACAAGTAGCAACGGCAGTTGTAATTCCAGCCAAGTGAGCCGCCATGACATCGGTATAGCCCTCAACAACTACGACTTGTCTCTTTTTTGCAATCTCTTTCTTGGCCATATCCAATCCATAAAGGAGCTGGCTCTTCTTATAAATTGGCGTCTCAGGAGTATTTAGATATTTAGGACCGTTATCTTCTTCATCGCTGGCAAGTTTGCGAGCACCAAATCCGACAACATCGCCTGAAATATCGCGGATCGGCCAGATTAAGCGATTCCTAAATCGATCAATTGGGCCGCGCTGTCCATCCTTGCTTAGTCCGGCAATATTCAATTCTTCAGTTGTGAATCCGCTTCCCCGAAGTGTTTTAGTTAAGGCATCCCATTCATTTGGCGCATAACCGATTCCGAAGTTGGAGATAGCTGCGTTATCAAACCCGCGTTTCTCCAAAAAATCGCGCGCATGAGCAGCTTCTGGATTTTTCAATTGTTCTTGATAAAAAATTGCCGCTGCTTGATTTGCAGCTACCAATCTAGAACGTCGTCCGCTAGGTGCTGCTTGTCCGCCAGATTCATAATGAAGTTGGTAACCGAGTCGCTCTGCTAATTTCTCAACGGTTTCGGTAAAGGTCAAATGATCCATCTTCATAACAAATGCAATGACATCTCCGCCTGTCTGACAGCCAAAACAGTGAAAGAAACCTTTACTTGGAGTTACGTGAAATGAGGGGCTTTTCTCGTCATGAAAAGGACAGAGTCCTTTCTTCTGTCCACCGCCGGCATTTTTAAGTTGTACATATTCTTCAACGATTTCATCAATAGGAGATCGATCACGAACATACGCAACATCGGTATCTCTAATTCTCCCGGACATGTCTAAATCCTATTCCTCAAAGAGCTAATCCAGGGATTTACCTGTTAAGTCCCGATACAGAGCGTATGCACCTGGATCGGTAAGTGAGGCAATTTGGTCAATTACAACTCGCAGTTTTTCACTCTCAGTAGTAGCTCGATACCACTCTTGCAAGAAGAAACTTTCCAAAGAATTAGGAGCACGTTCGAGAACGAGAATCACCAATTCTTTTAGAAGTTCTCGTTGTTTTTGATACAACTCTTGGGATTTTTCGGCTTTGATTATGTAATGTCCAGGCATCGCTTTAAGAATTGCAACTTCAACACGTTGGGCTCGTGGAACTAACAGATTAGCGGAATACCTAGTTAAATCCCCTTCTCCATATTGAGTACGAGTTTCACGTTCTGCTGCAGATGCAAATCGACCAATCAATTGACTAGTTAAATCCTTAAGTAAAGCTAATTGCCGATGGCTGCGATCAAACTCTTCAGGCCAACAAGAAAGCGAAGTCAAATTTTCGAGAGCTTGCTCCGCTTCGGCTTCACTCAAATCTTCAAGATATTCACTTTTTGCGACTTGATATATCTTCGGTAAATCACTCTTAATTTTTGAAAGTTCGATATGTCCTGTTACAAGTGCATCCTCTAAATCATGAACAGAATATGCAACATCATCAGACCAGTCCATGATCTGTGCTTCCATCGAAGGTTTATTTTCTTTGGCGCCATTTCGCATCCAATTAAAGATTTCTAAATCATCTTGATATACGCCATACTTCTTGGAGTTTGTAGCCGAGCTCCACGGATACTTAGTGGCAGCGTCCAAAATAGACCTAGTTAAATTTAATCCGACCGAGATGCCTTTTTCATCTACTGTCTTTGCTTCGATTCTTGTAAGTAATCTAAAACTTTGGGCATTACCTTCAAAGCCACCACAAGGTTCCGCAACTTGCGCCAGCGCTTGTTCTCCGTTGTGACCAAATGGTGGATGTCCTAAATCATGAGCAAGACATGCGCCCTCCATTAAATCTGGATCCGCACCAAGGGCAGCCCCTAATTCACGACCGACTTGTGCACACTCCAAAGAATGTGAAAGTCGAGTACGTGGAAAATCATTTGCCCACGGAACTGCTACTTGCGTCTTAGCTGCTAAACGCCGTAATGCAAATGAATGAATGATTCTGGCACGATCACGTGCAAACTCTGTACGTCCGCGGCGCTTTGCTGGTTCATTAAGAAATCGTTCGCGATCGAAGTCACCATAACCTTGATGTTCGTTAGCTTCGCGCGGGACCATAGTTAGTAAGGCTACAGTTTCCAAGCAATATGGTCACTGATGTGAATTCCTCTACGACCAAGAGTTATGTAAGCCAAATATGCACTTGCTTCTCTAACCAAATATCTAATGCCAGCTTTATCCAAGCTAGCCTCGCCAGTTCGAACTGGAGAGCAACTTGCAGTAAAACCAAAATCACGCGCCATCGTCTTTGAACGTAAGCAATGATAAGGATCTGTGACAATAATAATTTTTTGATATTTCTCTATCGAAATATTTTTTGCAAGAGCTTCAATACTCGTAAATGTATCTCTGCCAATTTTGATTGCTGTAATAGATCTCCAAGGAATACCTTTTCGGCCAAGCCATTCTCTGGAAGCGCCCGCTTCGGTGAAACGATCGCCCGGAGCTCCTTCTCCCACTGTAAATATTTGCTCTGCGAAATCTTCATTATAAATTCGCAGAGTTTCCTTTAGTCTTGCTTCAAGAATTTCACCTGGCGTTCCATCTAATTGCGCAGCGCCCATAACGATAATTGCATCAGAGACTTCGATCTTTTCGTTGTTAGCATCAATCCAAGTCCTAGCTAACGCAAATGTTGGTATCGCAAGAACCAAAACAATGAGAAATGTAATTAACTTGCCAAGAAACTTAAAAAGAAACATTAGCCACCAGATCCAGAATCGCGACCGTCCACCGTTACAAGTTCTTCTGGATCATCGAGCCATCCTTGCGGCAATGAAACGCTTCGACCGTGAGACCTTCTGCCACGTGGCGCCTCGCCAATCTCTATCGGATATGGCTGATCAACTAATTGCGATAAAAGATCGTCTAACTCCTCAAGAGAGGCGACCATTCCAAGTCTTGGTCGAATTTCGCCTTCAACTCTAAAACCCTTTAAGTACCAGGCCATATGTTTTCGCAAATCTCGACAAGCTCGCTCTTCGCTTTGGAAATATTCAGATAGTAATTGCGCATGTCTTCGCATTACATCTCTTACTTGAAAGAGAGTTGGAAGTGCCCGCGAAGATTCACCAGCAAAGGCATCTACTAAATCTGCAAAAAGCCAGGGGCGCCCCAAGCAACCACGGCCAACGACTACACCGGCACAACCAGTTTCTTCCATCATTCGAACGCCGTCAGCACCTGACCAAATATCACCATTGCCTAATACAGGCACACCGGTTGGCTTCAAATGATCTACTAAATTCTTTATCTTGCTCCAGTCCGCTTTACCTTCATAAAACTGTTCAGCTGTTCTTGCATGAAGAGCAACCCACGCAACACCTAAATTCGCAGCAATTGTTCCAGCATCAAGATAAGTCTCGTGATTACTATCGATACCTACTCGCATCTTGACCGTAACCGGTATCCCATAAGGTTTTGCATTTTCGACTGCTGCAGAAACCAATTCTGAAAATAACCTGCGTTTATATGGGAGAGCCGCGCCACCACCTTTTCTAGTTACTTTTGGCACCGGACATCCAAAATTTAAATCAATATGATCGGCCAAATTCTCTTTACCAAGCATCGAAACTGCTCCGGCTAAATCTTTTGGATCTGTTGCATAAAGCTGTATGGATCTCGGACTCTCACCTTCACCTGGAACAATCATTCGCAACGTTTCTTCGTTTCTTTCAACTAGAGCTCTTGCTGTAACCATTTCACTAACAAAAAGTCCAGCTCCTTGTTCTCTGCAAAGCAATCGAAAAGCTGCATTAGTAATTCCAGCCATCGGAGCCAACACGACAGGTGTAGTTAAATCGACATCACCAATTTTTGTGCGAAGTCGAAGTGGTTGAGTCTTTAACAACCCAGTAGCCGTGGGGCTAGCCATGCCTCAACCTGATCGATTCCAATTCGTTCTTGCTTCATAGAATCGCGCTCTCTGATTGTTACTGCATGATCTTCTAAAGTTTCGAAGTCAACTGTTATGCAATATGGAGTACCGATTTCATCTTGTCTTCGATAGCGACGACCAATTGCGCCGGCATCATCGAAATCAACGCTCCAGGAGCTACGAAGCTTTGCAGCTAAATCGCGGGCTTTTGGCGAGAGATCAGCGTTTCGGGATAGCGGCAAGACCGCTATTTTGATTGGAGCCAAACGATGATCAAGACGTAGCACGGTTCGCTTTTCTAATTCGCCTTTGGCATTTGGAGCTTCGTCTTCCGTGTAAGCATCCATAAGGAAAGTCAACGTGCAACGATCTACGCCAGCTGCAGGTTCGATTACATATGGATACCAACGTTCATTACTCTCTTGATCAAACCAACTCAAATCTTTACCTGACTTATCTGAATGCGCTTTCAAATCGAAATCGGTGCGATTTGCGATTCCTTCCAGCTCACCCCACTCGGTTCCGGTAAATTCAAACTTATATTCAATATCAACTGTTCGTTTTGAGTAATGTGAAAGTTTTTCTTTTGGATGTTCAAATAAACGGAGACGTTCCGGATTTATACCTAAGTTCTTATACCAAGATAAACGAGTATCGATCCAATTCTGATGCCACTCTTCATCTGTGCCTGGTACGACAAAGAACTCCATCTCCATCTGTTCGAATTCGCGGGTTCTAAAAATGAAATTGCCTGGCGTTATTTCATTTCTAAATGACTTTCCGATCTGGCCGATACCAAATGGCGGTTTCTTTCTCGCGGTGGTGGAAACATTTTGGAAATTGATAAAAATACCTTGCGCAGTCTCGGGGCGTAAATATGCTAATCCTGATTCATCTTCGACCGGACCTAAATAAGTCTTTAATAGTCCCGAAAATTGTTTTGGCGCTGTGAATTTGCCTTTGTTTCCACAATTAGGGCAATTAATTTCCTCAAAATTTGCCGGCTTGCGTTTATGTTTTGCTTCAAAAGATTCCTCTAAGTGGTCTGCTCGATATCTCTTATGGCAAGAGGTGCACTCCGTTAACGGATCGGTAAAAGTTTCTACGTGTCCAGATGCTTCCCAGACTTCCCGAGCCAGAATTACACAAGAATCAATTCCCACGACATCATCGCGTTCGATAATCATGGATTTCCACCATTGACGCTTTACATTGTTTTTTAGTTCCACACCAAGTGGACCGTAATCCCATGAAGCGCGTAGGCCTCCATAAATTTCAGATGAGGGATAAACAAAGCCTCTTCTTTTTGCAAGGCTAACAATTGTTTCTAAACGATCTTGGGCCATGGTGATCTCCATCCGGCTGGCTGTCGGCGGTGCGCACCGGTCGCAGCGTTAGCTGGGCGCATTGGCTTAAGTTTATCTAGGACCCACTGATAACCTCGCCTTTATGAATCTTGCAATTTTGCTCGCTGCAGTAACCGCTTTGGCTACAACTGCCGGTGGTTATTTGGCGCTTCGAGCAAAGGATCGACTTCATCTAGTTCTGGGCCTAGCTGCAGGTTTATTACTTGGTCTTGTCGCATTTGATCTTCTTCCCGAAGTCTTTGAAATGGGAAGCGGTGAATTCTTAGGCGCGCCAGTAGTTTCGGTCGCCATTATTGGCGGATTTTTAACATTGCATCTTTATGAACGATTCTTTGGTTCACACGAACCCGCTGAGTCAGATTATGGCCACGATCATTCACACAGTTCGAATGTTGCGGGTGGTCTAGGTGCCTTGGCTATGGGCGGCCATGTTTTCTTGGATGGCCTAGCTCTAGGTATTTCATTCACAATAGATAACGCTTTGGGAATAGCAGTCTTCGTTGCACTATTGGTTCATGCCTTTAGCGATGGATTAAATACAGTCGCCTTCTTAGTAAAAAGTGGAAAATGGAGCCGTAAAGCAATTTGGCTATTGGTGGTTGATTCGATTGCACGTATCAGCGGCGCAGCTCTCGGAACTTCACTTGTACTTAGTGTAAATGTAACAGCTATCTACTTAGCCGCATTTTCTGGAATCATTATTTATCTTGCGACAAGCCACATTCTTCCAGAGGCGCATGCAAGACATTCGTCTCGATGGACTTTAGTTTCTACTCTGGTCGGCGTAATTGTAATGTGGGCACTAGTTTCACAACTTCACGTATTACACGGCGAAGATCACGCTGATGCAACTTCGAGTAGTTCTAATCAAATATTGGTCCAACATTTCGAGATCGTTTAATCTCAAAGAACCCTGGGTAGC
>CAYRXG010000044.1:0-7389 GCA_964428285.1 uncultured Clavibacter sp. | reverse complement strand
GATATGCCTCGGTATACCGTAACTTTTCCTCCCTTGAAGATTTCGAAGGCGAGATCGCACTTCTCCGCGCAGTGCCTTCAGAGAAAACTTCAGTAACTAAGAACCAAGTTTCTTCCCCGCAACTTAAGTGATCTGTCCGATAAGTAGTTAATTGTGTTTTAAAAAAGTTAATGCAGTGAATTAAAAATAAAATTAAAGATTACGAGAAGAAATTGGAGAAACGAGAATGTCGGACACGGTGATCAATCGTCCTGGAGCAAAAAACAAAGCAGGAAAAGGTTTAACAATTGAGCGAGTATTTAGTACTCCAGGTGAGCATCCCTATGACCAAGTCACTTGGGAGCGCCGAGATGTTGTGCAGACAAATTGGAAGACGGGCGAAACAGTTTTCGAGCAAAAAGGTGTTGAATTCCCAGACTTTTGGTCAGTAAATGCTTCAACTATCGTAACCACAAAATATTTCCGTGGCGCAGTTGGCCATGACAATCGTGAATGGTCACTAAAGCAAGTTATTGATCGTGTAGTACTCACATATACAAAAGCAGGAAAAGAGCATGGCTATTTTGCAACTGCTCAAGATGCTGAAGTTTTCGAACATGAACTTACATACATGTTGTTACACCAGATCTTCTCGTTTAACTCTCCAGTCTGGTTTAACGTAGGAACCACTGCGCCACAACAAGTTTCAGCTTGCTTCATTCTTTCAGTCGATGACACTATGGATTCAATCCTTAATTGGTATCGCGAAGAAGGGATGATCTTCAAAGGCGGATCAGGAGCTGGCTTAAATCTCTCTCGCATTCGCTCCTCTAAGGAATTGTTACGTTCTGGCGGAACAGCATCTGGTCCGGTTTCATTTATGCGCGGCGCAGATGCATCAGCTGGCACCATCAAATCAGGCGGCGCAACTCGTCGCGCTGCAAAGATGGTCGTTCTAGATGTCGATCACCCAGATATTGAAGAATTTATTGAGACCAAGGTTCGTGAAGAAGAAAAAATCCGCGTACTCCGAGATGCTGGATTTGATATGGATCTTGGCGGCAAAGATGTCATCTCTGTCCAATATCAAAATGCAAATAATTCAGTTCGCGTAACTGATGACTTTATGCGTGCCTATGAAAATGGCACCAACTTTGGATTACGTGCTCGCTCAACAGGTGAAATCATCGAAGATATCGATGCACGTCACCTGTTCCGCAAGATGGCTGAAGCAGCTTGGGCATGTGCTGATCCAGGAATTCAATATGACACGACCATTAATGATTGGCACACCAATCCAGAAACTGGTCGAATCAATGCATCAAATCCTTGCTCTGAGTACATGTCACTTGATAATTCATCGTGCAACCTTGCTTCATTAAATCTAATGAAGTTCCTAAAGAGCGATGGCTCATTCGATGCAAAGAACTTCGTAAAGTCAGTTGAAATAATTATTACAGCGATGGATATCTCAATCTGCTTCGCAGATTTCCCAACCGAAGCAATTGGTGTCACTACACGCGCTTATCGCCAACTCGGAATTGGCTACGCAAATCTCGGTGCACTACTTATGGCATCAGGCCTTGCATACGATTCTGAAGGTGGTCGCGCTCTTGCTGGTTCGATTACATCTTTGATGACCGGTACTTCATATCGCCGCTCAGCAGAACTTGCTGGAATTGTTGGACCATATGAAGGTTATGCAAGAAATGCAGCTGCCCATACTCGAGTAATGAAGAAGCATCAAGCAGCTTCACTCTCTGCAAAGCCAGTTTCAACATTGGATCGAGATGTTTGGACTGAAGCCAATAAGCAATGGGATAACTGCGTAGCTATCGGTGATAAGAATGGCTGGCGTAATGCGCAAGCATCTGTTCTGGCGCCAACAGGAACTATTGGTTTGATGATGGATTGCGACACCACCGGTATCGAGCCTGACTTCTCACTCGTTAAATTTAAGAAGCTAGTTGGTGGTGGTTCGATGCAAATCGTTAACCAGACTGTTCCGCTTGCGCTTCGTAAATTGGGTTACACAGAAGAGACAATAGAAGCAATTATTGAATACATCACCGCTAATGGGCATGTGATTGATGCGCCTGGATTAAAGCCAGAACACTATGACGTCTTCGATTGCGCTCTTGGTGCACGCTCTATTGCCCCAATGGGTCACGTACGAATGATGGCGGCTTGCCAACCATTCCTTTCTGGCGCAATTTCAAAGACAGTTAATCTCCCAGAGAGTGCAACAGTTGAAGAAGTTGAAGAGGTTTATTACGAAGGATGGAAGCTTGGACTTAAGGCTATTGCGATTTATCGTGATAATTGCAAAGTCGGTCAACCACTTTCTGATGCAAAGGCAACCAAGAAAGAGGAGAGCGCTGAAAGTGCAGCACCAACTCCTGCAACACGTAAGCGATTACCAAAGTCTCGCCCTGCACGAACCACTTCCTTTGCTGTAGGTGGCGCCGAGGGATACATGACAACCGGCACATACGAAGATGGCCAACTTGGCGAAATCTTCTTAAAGCTCGGTAAACAAGGTTCAACACTTGCTGGCGTAATGGATGCCTTCTCAATTGCAGTTTCTGTTGGTCTCCAATACGGAGTTCCACTAGAAACATATGTTCAGAAGTTCACCAACTCAAGATTTGAACCAGCCGGCATGACAGATGATCCAGATGTTCGCATGGCGCAATCGATGATGGATTACATCTTCCGACGTCTAGCCCTGGATTACCTACCTTATGAAACACGTTCTGCTTACGGAATTTATACCTCAGCAGAGCGAGCTAACGCCCTTGAAACAGGTGAATATGCACAGGTTCAAGAAGTCGCTGCTCAACCAGTGACTCCAAAAGCTGTCGCAAAGCCAGTTGAGGTAAAGCCAGTAGATGTGAAGATTGAAACTGCACCAGCTCCACAGATTGGTTCATCAACCGAACTTCTGGAGAAGATTGCAGGCATAAAGTCAGATGCACCACTCTGCGTAACTTGCGGAGTAAAGATGCGCGCATCAGGTGCTTGTTATGTCTGCGAAGGTTGCGGTTCTACATCTGGCTGCAGCTAATCGAAAAGTACTAGCCAATTCTCATAAGGTTTTCTTGTGAGTTTGGAGCGAGTACGAAGCGCACTTGATGCAGCAGTAACTGCGATTAATGGTTCGCCACGTCCTGGCCAGATTGAAATGGCCGAGGCCGTGGCGAACGCTTTATCAGATCGACACCATCTCTTAGTCCAAGCCGGAACAGGTACCGGCAAATCGCTGGCGTACCTTGTTCCTGCCCTGGTACATGGCAGAAGAGTTTTAGTGGCAACAGCAACTTTGGCGTTGCAGAGACAACTTGTGGAGCGCGATCTTCCTAGAGTCCAAGATGCACTCGAAAAGGAATTGAAAAGAAAAATTTCCTTTGCTGTTTACAAAGGAGTTGGAAATTATCTATGTCTTCAGAAAATGAGTCTCGGAGAAGCCAATCCCGATGGCGAAGTCTTGGTGGATATCTCGACTCTAGAAAAGGATGCAAAACGACTTCGCGAATGGGCAGCAAAACCTGGTGTATCTGGCGATCGCGATGATGCTCCCGAAGTTGATCGGAGAGTCTGGCTAGCAAGTTCTACCTCGGGAAGAGAATGCGTTGGGGCAGATGAATGTCAATTTGGAAGCGAGTGTTTCGCAGTCAAAGCAAAAGCGAAAGCGCAAGAGGCAGATATTGTCGTTACAAACCACACTTTACTGGCAATAGAAATCGTTGATTCACATCCCATTCTTCCTGAACGAGATTCCATCATTCTTGATGAAGCTCACGAATTCATGGATCGAACAACACAGGCGGTAACTGAGGAGTTAACCTCAGGCAGATTAGGCAGAGCTGCCAATATGTTTAAAAAGCATATGCCAGGAAAAATTGCAGATTCATTTGCAAAATCTGCAGAAGATTTTGCCGAGGCACTTGCAGATTTCAGTGAGGATTTTCAAAGAGGTGGTGAGGAAGAACGTCGCCTGCAAAATTTGCCCGATCAATTATTCGCACCGGTACGCAAAGTCAAAGAGGCTGCTGAGGCGGCAATTTCAGCGCTAAATGCCGATAGTGAAATCATCGATCCGGACTCAATCGCAGAACGAGCCCGGGTTAAAGGAGCAATAAACGAGGTAAAAACCACGGCGCAGAAATTACTCAAAGCAGGAGATGGTTCAGTACTCTGGTTTGAACCTAATTTTTCAACTCTGTACTTGGCGCCACTTGAAGTCTCATCAGTGCTACGAGAAAATCTTTTTTCAAAAACCCCCGTAATCGCAACTAGCGCGACACTTACAGTTGGTAAAAGTTTTGAAGCAATCGCACGTAGTTTAGGAATATCAAGTGAAGAAACAAAAGTAAGAGCAGATGATTCAGAGGAATCAAGAATTAAAGAATCTGACACGGGGATAGATCCAACAAATGTGCAGATGCTCGATGTCGGCTCACCCTTTGATTTTGCCAGTCAAGGCATGCTCTATTTACCGAGAAACATCCCAGAACCTGGACGTGATGGGCCAAGCGAAGAAGCCTTGACGGAATTGGGAGAACTTATTGATGCCGCTGGTGGTAGAACTTTGGCGCTCTTTTCTTCTTGGCGCGGTGTTGAGATGGCAGATCTACACCTGCGTCGAGTTCTAGCCGAATTACCAATAAAGATAATCACCCAGCGGCGTGGTGACAGCGCAGGTGCGCTAGTCGATAAATTTGCAGCAGATCCAACATCTATTCTTCTTGGGACGATGAGTTTGTGGCAGGGGGTCGATGTACCTGGCCCCGCATGCACATTAGTTGCAATCGATCGAATCCCTTTTCCTAGACCAGACGATCCCGTAACGTCAGCAAGAGCCAAAGAGATTGATGAAGCGGGCGGTTCGGGTTTTATGCAAGTTTCAATTCCGAGAGCCGCATTACTTCTCGCGCAAGGAACTGGCAGATTAATAAGATCAATTGAAGATAGAGGAGTTGTTGCAATTCTTGACTCTCGGATTGTTACACGCAGATATGGCTCAATTTTGCTAAATTCAATGCCTCCGCTTTGGCGAACTAGCGACGGTCAAATTGTGCGTGAATCGCTGCGCAGATTAAATTCCCAATTTAGTTAATTTTTGACGTATTACTGGCCAGCTCTTAGCAAAACTGGGATGCAATTTTGAATTCTCAACATCAGAGATTGCAAACCATCGTAGATCTAAAGTCTCGTGATTACGCTCCGAAATACTTGCATTTGGTGACATGGTCGCAACAATCGTTTCGTAACTCCAAGCTCCATGATCATCAAGATGTGAGAAATGTGCAGTGACATATTGAGCTTCGATTCCAATTTCTTCGCGACTTTCACGAAGCGCTGCTTCCAGCCCATTTTCATGGGAATCTCGAGCTCCACCTGGAATCCCCCAGGTATCACCGTTATGAACCCAATGTGCGCGATGTTGCAACAAGACCAGGCTCTCACTTAACAATAAGAGCCCAGCGGCGCCATGTAGGCCCCAATGACGGAGCCCGCAATCGCAATCCACCCAACCATCGCCATCGCGCACCGCCATGTCTCCAAGTTTTGCACAGTTTTAATTTAAAAGTACCTCGAAAGGAACGCACAAACTATTTTCGCCGAGTGCGACGAATAGGTTTTTTTCTGATAATTCTTCAGATTTTCATAGCTACACCTGTAGTTGCGAAGGAGTGTGTCGGTGATACCTGTATCGGAGTATCTGCAAATGACAAAGATCATCTTGTTATCACCGTAGAAAAAGGAAAACCTGGCGCGAAAAGTAGTTCGCCTTCGAAAACTACTAAACCTGTTCTAAAGCCAACGCCAAAAAAGACAACCTGGATTCCTTGGCTTCCAAAACCGAAACCAACCGTCATTCCAAAACCAAAGCCGAGCCAGAGCGCTAAGCCAAAGAAAATATCTGCGATTTCTCTTGCCGATCGAGTTTCCAAAATGTTGCCAAACGGAATTATCTTGAATCAACCCACAAGCGCTATCTTGGTAAGAGAACCGATTAATTTCATCACTACCATCCCGAAAGAGTTTCATGCAGTAATAGTTGTATTGGAAGTACCTATTCAGATTGACCTTAAAGCTACATACAAATGGGATTTTGGAGATGGGACGAAAATCGAGAGCGCCTTACCCGGTGCACCGTTTCCCGCAGGAACCATCAAACATGGGTATGCAAAACCAGGTAAGCAAAACGTGAAGCTTGAAGTTAGCTGGAGTGGGGTTTGGCGGGCAGGAACTATTTCCGCCCCAATTGATGGATCGATTACACAACGTTTCAGCAAAGAAATTGAAGTTTATCCAGCAGATACCAGAATCACTCGATAGTTATTAACAGTTTTGAAAAAGTGTCTTAAAGCTAGAGAAAAAGTGCCGATGCTTTGCATATGACTACTATTACTAATCCTATTGATTTACTTGCTGCCGTTCCTTTCTTAATTGGCTACGAACCATCTAATTCGATAATTCTTGTCGCTTTAGAGAAAGATGCCATGTCGTTAGCGTTGCGAATTGATTTTCCGAGTGAACTAACCGAGAAAGATGCCAGCGAATTAGTTAATCGTCTGGGAAAAGTAGAAGAATTATTGATGGTTTCTTATATTCCGGATGAAATTATAGATGTCAATCGATCCCTAGGGCCACTATTTGACGCAATCACTTCCGCAGATATCACAATCCGCGAATCCATCATCGTAGTCGCAGGACGTTGGCGTTCTCTAATCTGCCAAGATGAACAATGTTGTCCGATTGAGGGTTCGCCAATGCCTGAATTATCAATCTCAAGAGTTGCCATTGAAGAGATTACTCAAGGAAAAGTTATGCCATTCTCTTCATTAGCAGCCATGGAAGATTCACTGCGCAGTGAACTAGACCCTGCGATTGCAAACGCAGCAATTGGTACAAGGCCAATTGATTATTCTTCCGACCCAACGTTTGAACAAAGAGAGGGGGCAAATTCACTTCTGGATTTTCTACAAGATTTTCGAGCTGCGAGAATTTGCCATGACAAAGTTTTGGTAGGAGTAGTTCTTGCTCGCCTCCGAGATCTCCAAGTAAGAGATTTTGCTTTGGGGATAATGAATGACGAGGAGTCAGACCTTTACTTTTCAGCTTGGCGTTGGTTGATGAAGGTTGCGCCAACTGGGTACGTAGCTGCTCCAGCAACCCTTTTCGCTGTTGCTTGTTACGAACGCGGGGATGGGGCACTAGCAAATCTGGCATTGGCCAAAGCTCGCCAAGATCAACCCAAATATGCAATGGTTGAATTATTAGCGAGAGTTTTCGCAAGCGGGCAACCACCCCAGCTCTTTAAGGAATTGCGAGCGCAGTTACACCCGAAAGTTTGCCAAGCTCTCTTCTCGGGTAGCATGCCGGCGTGAACATTGGCGTTCC
>CAYRXG010000043.1:0-7413 GCA_964428285.1 uncultured Clavibacter sp. | reverse complement strand
AGAACCGGGACAGAGAAAGCGAATAGCACACTACGCCCGTAGAAGCCCTGTATCAGTGTCGAAGGACCCGGGTTCGATTCCCGGCACCTCCACCAAAGTTAAATAATTATTTGCGATGCTAAGAGTTAGATCTCACTCTAACTAAAGCAATTACCGCAGAAGTAATTCCGATCAACCCTACGACTAATCCACCCCTACTTACATTTTGATAGATAAGAAGTGCGCCAGAAATTAGAGAGGAAAACGAGAGAAAATAGATAAGAATTCTGCGGGCAGAAGAAATCTGATTAATCCTCCATAGAACTAGCAATAAAGCCAGCGGCCCGCCAAACATCGCAGGCGAAACTAGAATCGTTACTAGCAAAGCTAAGGATTCCATTTATCAATACTACTTGACTATAAACCAACTTTTTCATCAATAGGTCTTGCTGGAACATAAAACTCTTTGCCATTAGGCGATAACCACTTGCAGGAACCATCAGCAAAACTCTCAAGTTTCCATCCGTGATGAGTTTTCAATCGATGATGTCTTCTACAGAGATATCCAAGATTTGAGGGATTTGTTTCGCCACCTTCTTCCCAACTAATTGCGTGATCAATATCAGAAATTCGTGAAGGTTGACTGCAGCCAGGGAATCGACAGGTTCGATCTCGTGCGGCCAAGAAGTCCACAAGATATTGAGAAGGAAGATAACTTTCTCTACCCATATCCAGAAGATTTCCAGTCGTTGAATCTGTTATGAATTTGCGCCATTTTCCATCGGCAGCCAATTTTCTAGCTATTGATGCTGGAATTGGCCCATGTCCAGCCAACTCTCCTGGATTTTCTGCAATTCCTAGTAGCGTTGCTAGATCGACCGTAACATTTATTGATACTGGGCGACGATGGGGTTTGTAATCCTCTGAGATACGACCTAAGAAATCAGAGCAAATTGAAGTAAGGGCGTCAGCTCTTTTCATATCCATGGATCGCCAATCCTCAGATTTTGATTTCTCAACGGCAGTATCTTTGGATGAATCAAATTCAATGTAGGTATTTATAGCCAGATACACAGTCTGTGCATCCTCAGCAGGAAGCAGTGCAATAAGGGTAGACATGCCGTCACCTTCTGGATAGACATGAACGTTTCTCATTTCGCGAGCTTTTGAATTCTCTTCTTCAAGGACTTCTGGAGCGTATTGGGCAAAGAGAGTTTTAAGTTTCTTGCTGACCTGCGCAGCTGTATGGAATTCAGAGTGGGCAAGAGCCTTAGCTTCAATTACCGGAAGAATATCTGGGGAAACTCCTCTAGAGATTGCATCTGTGGTTTCACGGGCAATCAATATTGCATGCGCTGATGAAATTTCACCATTTGATAATGCAAGACATGTAGCAGGTAAAAGGTTATTTAAGGTACGAGCTGTGTCAATTCTCATCTGCGCAGTATTGGGTGAGAGCCTCAGCGCGGTAGCAACATCTTCACGCTCAGCCTCATCTACGCCTTCCCACATATTTTCGGCAGTAGACGGTTCGCTTCCAGCTATTACGAGAGTCGCTTCTTGAATCAATGAGTAGAGCCAGGAATATTGTTTTTCAAGAGCAGCGAGATAATCAATTCGGCCAGATGGTGATAAATCTTTGGCGTTTATTTGCAAGAGCTTTCCAAGATTTTCGTAACCGCCAGGCTTGCCTTGAATTCGAATTACCTCTTCATCAAGAGTACAAGCGCTCCAGTAATCGTCTGATACATAATCGCGTTGGTGAATCTCTGCAATGCTCATGGCAGAAGAATTGGCTATCGCACTGACAAAATTTTTGTTTTTCTGGGGATGTTGAAAACTTTAGAACTAATTTAATCCGCTAAAAGCGCTACAGGGCTTTCAGTGCACTCACTACTTTCGTTAGCGATGTCTTAGCATCACCAAATAACAAAGTTGTTTTCGGATCATAAAGAAGTTCATTTTCAATTCCAGCAAAACCTGGACGCATGGAGCGTTTCAAGAAGATGACATTTCCAGCTTGCGCCACATCGAGAATCGGCATTCCATAAATAGGGCAGCCAGGGGTGGTCTTTGCCGCAGGATTCACAACATCATTGGCGCCAATAATTAGCGCAACATCAGTCTGTGGAAAAGTTGGATTTACCTCATCCATCTCTGATAACTGTTCATAAGGAACATTTGCTTCCGCAAGCAGAACATTCATATGTCCTGGCATGCGACCAGCAACAGGATGAATTCCATATGCAACATCGATTCCGCGCGCTGCTAGCAAATCGGCCAGCTCTCTCACAGTGTGTTGTGCCTGAGCAACCGCAAGGCCAAAGCCAGGAACAATAACTACACGGCGGGCATAATTAAGAAGAATTGCAACATCATCTGGCGTCCCAGACTTAACTGGTCGGTTATCTGCAACTGCGGCACCACTCTGAACCTTTGCAGTAAATGCGCCAAAGAGTGTTCCAAATAATGAACGCCCCATAGCTTCTGCCATTAATCGGGTCAAAATAGTTCCGGAGGCGCCAACTAAAGTTCCAGCAATGATCAAGAGCGTTGCATTTAGTACATAACCTGATGCTGCGACCGTTAACCCGGTAAATGCGTTAAGAAGTGAAATAACTATCGGAACATCAGCTCCGCCGACCGGCAAGACAAAAAGCACGCCGAATAACAAAGATAGTGCGGCAAGAATTAACAATGGCGCAGTACCAAGTGCAGAAATAACCCAGCCGCCAACTCCGATAACCCCTGCCAAGGTTCCAGCTATAACAACTCTGCCGCCAGGAAATACAACCGGAGCTGTTGTCATTAACTCTTGTAATTTTAAGAATGTAACAATAGAACCAGAGAATGAAATACAACCGACTATCACAGTAAATACCGTTGCAAGTACAACAGCGGTCGATGCGGAATTGCCTAATTTCAAATACTCAACAATGGCAACCAAAGCTGCAGCGCCACCACCTACACCGTTAAATAATGCAACTAGTTGTGGCATCGCGGTCATTTGAACTCTGCGCGCCGCAGGTACTCCAATTAATACACCGAGTGCAATTGCACCCAAGATCCAACCTAGGTTCTTACCTTCATTTTGAGATCTAAAAAATACTAAGAGAGTCGCAATTGCCGCACCAGTAGCGCCCAAAAGATTTCCGCGGCGGGCTGTTCTTGGATGTGATAGACCTTTTAAAGAAAGAATAAAACAGACCCCGGCAATTAAGCCGATTAGATCATAAAGAAAAGAACTCACGATTTCTTACCTTTAAACATTTCTAACATGCGATCTGTAACGACAAATCCACCAACCATATTTACAGTTGCCAGGACAATCGCAACAACGGAGAGTCCTAGCTCCAAAGTTGTCTCTGCATGATCGGCCACGATGATTGCACCCACGAGAATTACGCCGTGAATTGCATTGGCTCCGCTCATTAATGGAGTGTGAAGCGTTGAGGAAACTTTTGAAACAACCTCAAATCCAACAAATACCGCTAAAACAAATATCGAAATGATTGCTATTGCATCCATTTCTTAACCTCGTTTCTGACCATTATGAGTAATAGCCGCAGCATTGGTAATTTCATCAGAAAAATCAATATGTATTGCTCCATCTTTAACCATCAGCAAGAGCAGATTTACAACGTTACGCGAATATAAAGATGATGCATGAAACGGTAATTGACTCGGTACATCCTTACCGCCCCAAAGTTTTATTCCATCTGCAACTTCAATAATTTCACCGGCGATGGAACCCTCTACATTTCCGCCAGATTCAGCGGCTAGATCAACAATCACCGATCCCGGCGACATAGTTTGATACATCTCTTTCGTGACTAAACGTGGTGCAGTTTTGCCGGGAACCGCAGCAGTAGTAATAAGAATGTGAGATTTTGAAATATATGGAGTAAGAAGTTCGCGTTGCTTTGCAGCACGTTCCTCACTCATTTCACGGGCGTAACCACCCGCACCCTCAAGTGCTTCTAATTGGAGATCGATAAAAGTCGCGCCCATCGATTTAACCTCATCTGCAGAAGATGGACGGACATCGTATGCAGATACAACTGCGCCCAACCTGCGCGCTGTTGCAATCGCCTGTAATCCTGCAACGCCTGCGCCAAGAACTAGAACATTTGCCGGAGTAACAGTCCCTGCTGCTGTCATTAGCAATGGGAAGAAACGCGGTGAAATTTCTGCTGCAACTAAAACTGCCCGATAACCCGCACAAAGTGCTTGTGAAGTTAGCGCATCCATGGATTGCGCTCTGGAAATTCTAGGTACTAGTTCGAGTGAGAAAGATGTGGCGTTTGCTTTAACCGCAGCTTCAATATTTTCAACGGCAGAAACAGGGGATAAGAATGAAATAGTTATGGCGCCGCTTTTTAATTTTTGAAATTGCGCTGGCGATAATGGCTGAACGGATAGAACCACATCTGCTTCACTGACTGCAGTTGCCGGCGCGATTGTTGCACCTGCCTTTTCAAAATCTGTATCACTGGCGCTTGAGTAAAGGCCGGCACCACTTTCAATTGCGACCGAAAAACCTGCGCGAGTTAACTTAGAGATTACATCTGGCACCAATGCAACTCGACGTTCACCAGCTTTTGATTCTTTTGGCACAAAAATTTTCATTTAATTCCTACAGATCCCCACGAGTCAAATGGTAGAGAAGGGCCTGGATTGTTGTTCTGCGATGAAATGCTTGTTGCCACACAACGGATCGTCCGCCATCGATGACATTAGCAGCAACTTCTTCACCGCGGTGCGCCGGTAAACAATGCATGAATATTGCATCTTTGAGAGCTAGCTCCATCAAATCATCGGTTACCGCATAAGGAGATAGTGCTTTGATCCGCTCGCTTCGTTCCGTTTCAGAATCGCCCATTGATAACCAAACATCGGTATACAAAACGGATGCATCTTTCACCGAGTCGACGTCATGAGAAATCTCTATTTTGCCACCCGTTGACTTTGCGAGATTCTCAGCTCGCTTAATTACTTCTTCACGAACGCTAAATTTTCCAGGTGGTGTAACGGTGACTACATGTGCGCCCATCAGCGCACCCATCAAAAGCCAAGCGTTTGCCATATTGTTTCCATCACCAAGGTAAACAAGTTTTCTATTTGAATAGTCCGAACCAAACTTTTCAGTGATTACGACCCAATCTGCCAACAACTGGGTTGGATGATCTTCGTCGGTCAACGCATTAATCACTGGAATACTTGCAGCGGCACCTAATTCATCAACATCACTCTGTTTATAGGTCCGAATAATTAGGGCAGAAGCAAACTGACTAATGATTTTTGCAGTATCAGAAATAGTTTCGCCACGACCGATTTGCAACTCATCACCACGTAAAAAGATTGGAGTTCCACCGAGGTGCGCCACTGCTGTCTCTGAAGCCAGACGAGTTCGAGTTGAAGGTTTTGTCATGTAAATGGCTACAGTCTTATTTGCTAAAGCAGATGCGCAACGGAGTGGATCTTTCGCAAAGTCCCGAGCAGTTGCAAGCAGGGTTTCAACTTGCGACCGAGTTAAATCGTCGGTGCGGAGAAGATCCTTCATCTGCCCATCTTAATCAACCTCTCCTATCATTGAGTCATGGCGAATGAGATGGGCTTATTCACGCGACGCAAAGGCGCTTTGTTAGAAGAAGAATTGCTAGAAAGTAGGGAGCAATCAGAACTTGATTCTGGCGACCACGAGCGCTTCGCTCATTACGTCAAAAAAGAGAAAATAGTTGAATCGGCGGTGACTGGAAAACCAGTGACTGCCCTTTGCGGTAAACGATGGATACCAAATCGAGATCCGAAGAAATTTCCAATCTGTCCAACATGTAAAGAGATTTACGCCGGCTTGCGCAAAGAACCAAGTGATTCCGAGAACAATAACTAAGAAAATAATTAAGAAAATATGATGGTTGGAACTTTAACCGATACTGAGACGAATTTAGATTCTAAAGTTGATCGCCCCTGGATATGTGTTGTCTGGGATGATCCAGTTAACTTAATGACTTATGTAACTCATGTTTTCATGGTGGTTTTTGGATATTCCAAAGAGAAAGCCCATGAACTGATGTTAAAAGTTCACAACGAAGGCAAAGCGACAGTTTCTTCTGGAACTCGAGAAGAAATGGAACGAGATGTGCAACAGCTTCACGAGTATGGACTTTGGGCCACAATTCAAAGAGCAGATGAGTTATGAGCTCAAAATTTGTACGTGACGAAAATGGTTTCATAACCATTACTTTCACAACGCAAGAGTCTCAAGTGCTTATTAATTTATTGGAACAACTACTTGAATTACTTGGAGATTCATCTGTTACTGGAAATCATCCCGATCCGCTTATGAGCCTCTTTGGCTCGGCGGGAAATGACGCCCCTCCCGATGATCCAGTATTACGGAGGTTGCTTCCAAATGCTTATCAAGATGAGAGAGATGCGGCGGAATTTCGCAGATACACCGAATACGGATTACGTGAGAAAAAAAGATCTGCAGCCCATCTAGTTTATGAGGCTCTCATTCCAAGTGAAGAAGAATGGAATTTCGATAAACCAATCGATAAAAGTACTTTCAAAATTCTAATTGATTCTCAAGATGTTCAATCATGGCTAACCACGTTAAATGATTTAAGACTGGCTTTAGCGGTTCGTCTTGGAATCGGGGAGCGATCTTCGGAAAATAAAGAAGAATCAAATACTCATCAAAAATTTGAAATAATGACCGACAATGATCCGATGAAGGCCGTTTATGCAGTTTACTCATGGCTGGGTTGGCTACAGCAGTCTTTGCTTGAAATATTGACTTATTAAAAGTAAAAAATAAAAGTAAAAAAGTGGGGCCCGGTTTCCCGAGCCCCACTTTGAATAACCTAAATTTAGCTAGTTCACACCAGCGAAATTAGTGGTCGTCTTTCATTCCTTCTGCGATTGATTTCATTCTTGCAATCTTCACGATTGTTAGACCCCATACGCACTTTGCGAGGATATCTGCAATTGTGTAACCAATCTGGCGACCGGTGAAGGAGCCTGCGCTCGCCGCACCATCTGCATCAATGATTGGTAGAAGGTAAGAAATTGGGTAAACGCCCCATGATGCAATTAGGAGAAGTCGGAGTCGGCCAACAGTTGCGGCAACTCCTTCTGGTTGACGATCAAGGGATTTGCTTAACTCTACGAAGAGGATGTAGAGAATGTAGAGGAAAGGAAGTGTTGAGAGAACGCCGTAAAGAATCTTTGTTCCCTGGTCACTTGATACTTCTCCTGGATAACCAAGAGCGATCATCGCTGCAGATGCAGGAACTAGACGTGTGATCAGAGATTTTGCAGCTTCTTTAGCAAGCGCAAGTACCGCGATTACTTCGACTAGAAGTAGCGGAACAGTAAGAATCCAGTCAACATAACGATATGCCTCGTTAAATGCATCTGGATGACCTG
>CAYRXG010000042.1:0-7447 GCA_964428285.1 uncultured Clavibacter sp. | reverse complement strand
GTGCCATGATGGAACTCATGAAGTCTGGTGAAATGGATTCATGGATGGCTGCACGGAAGGCAGAGTTCGACGCTCTGTAATCTCTTTGGCGTATAAGGCTAATTCGAGCCCGAATAGGCAAAGTAATAATCGGTGAAGCACCTATTCTTCTTATATGGAAGTCATGAGAAAAGTGCTGCGGTTAGTCGCAATTCTTAATCTCGCTTATTTCTTTATTGAATTCACCTTCGCAATCCAGTTGGAATCCGTGTCGCTCTTAGCTGACAGTATAGATTTTCTAGAAGACGCCTCTATTAACATTTTGGTATTTATTGGTCTTAGCTGGACTTTAAGCAGCCGAAAAGTATTGGCGAGAATCTTGGCTCTATTTTTGATGATTCCAGTAATCCTGATGATTCCCAGTATTGTAAGAGAAATCAAAGACTCTAACCCTCCGAGCGGTATAGGGATCACCTTCGTTGCAGCAGGGGCATTAATTATCAATTTTTCTTGTTCACTGATGTTAGTGAGGTATCGGAAGAACGAACAAAACTTAGTTTGGGCTGCGTACCTATCTGCTCGAAATGATGCTATTGCAAATATATGCGTAATTGCGGTGGGTGTGCTCACAATATTTTGGCCGATTTCAGCATTTGATATTGCAGCAGGGATTGGAATAGGCCTCCTCAACTCAACTTCTGCGATTAAAGTTTGGCGAAGCGCAGGAAGGTATAGCGAGGAAAGTTCTTAATTCTTATCATTTATAATCAAACCATGAAGTTTGGAATCCACTCTGAGCGGTATCAGAACAACTACTCTAAAGAGGAAGAGAAGAAATTCACTCAGGTATTCAGTGAGTTAACTTCAAAAATTGCTGCCAAGATGACCGAAGGAGTTCACGCTTCGGATGAGAGCGTTCAAGCACTTGTGAAGCAACATTATGATTTTATTCTTCAGTTCTGGACTCCAAATAAAGAAGCTTACAAATCACTTGCAATGACATACATCTTGCCTTCACCATACAGGGATAGTTACGAAGAGGTTGCTATAGGCCTCGGTAAATATCATTACGATGCAGTATGCATATGGGCTGATCGGAATCTTTAAGCTAATAGACTTAGAGTCCTAGTTGAGAGCCTATCGAGAATCGAGTTTAAAGTGAAAGTATTGCGTTCCGCCCTATTAATTCTTATTGGTATTTTTGCGATGATTTTCGGTGAATTTGATGATTCACCTGGGTTGCAAGGACTGGGCTTAATTCTAATAATTTCTGTTTTGTACTTCCATTTTCGAAACCGTAGGACAAAGTGATTCATAAGATTTTCGAAATGCCTGTTGCTGATGTATACATTCATTATGTAAACAAAGTCGAGCGCAAGGGGCGCACAGAAGCGGAACTCATCAAAGTAATCACCTGGCTTACCGGTTTTGACTCCAAGACACTAAAGAGTCACCTAAAAAAGCAGACCACATTTAAGGAATTTTTTAGGGCCGCCAAGATTCATCCCAAGGCAAAGCTGATTACGGGATCTATATGTGGAGTAAAGATTGCTGAAATCGATGACCCGCTAATGAAGAAGATCCGCTACATGGATAAGTTGGTTGATGAGCTTGCCAAGGGACGCCCAATGGAGAAAATTCTTCGCTCTGACATATAAATATGTACTGTGTGGAGTCTATTTAGAAAAGAAATTGACAAGGTGCTTCTTTTCTAGGCAGATTCACAGGAAGTGAATCCAAAGAAGCGCTTATTTCTCAGTCTTACTGATTAAGTTACCCCAATGAACATTAAGGTAATCACAGCTTCTGCAACCGGAATAGTTCTTTTGGGTGGGGTACTCGGGGTCCAACAATATATTTCCTCCCAGATTACTGCGAGTGTCGAACGAGAGATACCCAAAGCCACGGGTGTTACTGCCTCAGTTCCACTTGCTCACATACCAAGTAATCTCACTTCCGATTCAATTAAATTTGCAAAGATAAATATCGAAAGTTTCGCTCTTAAGGAGAGCGGAACAAAGACATCCTTAGACATATCACTATCAAATATAAGCAAATCAAAACCAACCCAGGTTGGCTCTTTGGAAGTGATTGCCACAATTCCTGCATCAACAATTACAAAATTATCTGAATTTAATGATGCACAGATTGTGGGCAACAATTTGCAAGTATCTACAGGAGCAGGTGGAATAGGTACAGCACTTCTGGCTCCAAAGTACTTAGATGGCAAACTCTATTTTGAGCTGAAGAGCATTTCATTCCTAGACCAAGAAATCCGTGCTGAGTCACTACCCGCAGAACTCCAAGATCAAATAAAGAGCAAGAGTCAACGAAGCCTGACACCACCCAAGGGGCTCAAGGTTAAATCTGTTTCATTAAGCAGTAAGGGGCTTTCGGTCAAAATGTTTGGTAAAAATATTGAACTCGGGAATCTGGGCTCGGGTTTATAGCTTAAAGGTTTTCTGCAGATGGGGTGGACGCTGGAAGGCGCTAAGCCTGGCAGTGTATTTCCCCTCACACATTAGCTGCGTGCCTCAGCAAATAAGTCTGCCTAAAAGTCGTAAATGGTAAAGTTCAGATATGCGCACGGTTGCTAAGGGTAAAAAGCGATTAGCGCTTTTGTGTGCAATTTTCCTTGCGTTATTCTCAACCGGCTTGTTAATTGCTCAACAGTGCCACTCTGAAGCTAGCAGCCAAGTAACTGTGCAGCATGATCATTTAGATCATCACGCATCTCATACTACTGCTTCCAAAATTGTGAATGATAGCTTTAGCCCGAATCAGTTAATTGATACAGGTTGTGCTGCTCTTTTCATTGTGGTACTTCTGCTTGGTCGAAAGTTTTTGAATGCTAGGGCCCCAAGAGCTCGCTTTAATCATTTTGTAAAATTAATTCGAGGCTCAGTAAGTACTTATCGACCTCAAGTGTTCCATCTTGCCCTTACTCGACCTCAATTGGGAGTCATTCGAATCTAATTCTTTTTCGATTTAAGTCATTGTTTTATTAAATCGAGAAAAGGATTCCAAATGTTGAAAAAAACCGTCTTACTGCTTGCCATCATTTCCCTTGCCCTTTTTAGCCAGCCTGCAACTGCCAGTACGCATGCCACTAGTCTGAAAAGTCTGGGCATGGATGAGATTATGTTCGCCCAGGGCATGATTCCTCATCATCAACAGGCGATTGATATGTCTGCATCAGCCCTAGAGCGCTCTTCGAATCCCAAGGTCAAAGCTCTTGCCTCAGGAATCATCTCTGATCAAAAGAATGAGATGAAACAGATGAAATATTGGCTTCTGGCAAAGAAAGCCCCACTTGAGATGGGACATGACATGGGCATGGAAGGGATGTTGCCAGGGAGCCAAGTGGCAGAATTAAAAAAATTACAAGGCCTCAAATTCGATAAGGCATTTCTCAAAGCCATGATTGAGCATCACAGAGGGGCACTAACTATGGTCTTCATGCTGCGGGAATCAAAAAACTTGGAAGCCAAGAAATTGGCGAAAAACATCCGGGTAGCTCAATCGGCGGAGATATCTGCGATGAAGAAGCTATTGCTGGAAGTTTCCAAGTAACTGGAGTTAAGGAGTTTGAGAATGAAACGACTTAGCGCAGCATTTGTAGCGACTATATTCGCATTACAACCGACCGTAGCTTTGGCAGCCCCTTCAGTGACATCTGCCCAAAATGAGGTAAATAGGTTGCGCACATTGGCGGCTGAAAAGTATGAGTCAGCCAATGAAGCGACAATCAAGATTGCTGCACTCGAGCGAGAGACAAATGCTTTGAGAAAGCAGGAGTCTTTGGTCAAGACTGAACTGGCTGTGGCCGGTGAAGTATTAGGAAGAATTGCCATTCAAAATTACCAAGGCACTGGTTTTGGAACCGGTCTTGAATTATTGCTGAGCTCTGACCCATCAAAATATCTCTCAGATGCGTCACTGATAGATGTTGTTGGTAGTCGATATTCGGCGGAAATCCGAAAGTACAGAATAACTAGGCAGAAGGTGCAGTCGTCACAGTTAGTAATTTCAGATCGAGTAGCACTACTCAAAGCTCAGAAAATTAGATTAAATAAGGAAGTTCTTTCGGCAAAGGCGGCCTTAACGAAAGCGACTCGAATTCTTAATTCCCTCAAAAAAGAGGACAGGGAGCGACTACTTAACCAAGAAGCGGCAAAAGAAAATAAGATTTTAAAAAATTCGCAAAAGTATGCGTCAAGTTATGTGGGAGATAATTCCAGGGGTTCTATCGCGCTGAAATACGCCTTGAAACAAATTGGCGATATCTACGTTTGGGCGGCTGCGGGTCCTACCCGATGGGATTGCTCCGGACTTACGATGCGCGCATACCAAAGTGCGGGTGTATCGCTTCCACACTCTTCCAGGGTCCAAGTTAATTACGGGAAATCCATTTCATACTCTTCCCTGAAGCCCGGTGATCTTCTCTTCTTCGGCAAGCCGATTAGCCATGTCTCCTTGTATATGGGTGGAGGAAAGATGGTTCAAGCCCCTCGCCCAGGTAAAAGAGTTGAGGTTGTCCAATTAACCAGAATGTTTGGTCAGAAGCCATTTGTCGGTGCTAGGCGACTATGAGCAAGAGCCGATTATTTCGATTTTTTACAACACTTCTGGTTTTTTATTTCTCGGTTTCTACATCACCGCTTGTTTTTGCGAGTAAGCACAAACCAACTCTGGCTCAGATTGAAGCAGCCAAGAAATTAGAACAGGATAAGAAAGAGAAAGCAGTTAATTCAGCAAAGAAACTTGCTGCTGCAGTGGGAAACCTTAGGAAATTGGCAACCCTTGCGGCTGAAGTGAATAAAAAATATGTCTCTGCAAGGAATGAACTTGCTATTGCGGTCGGGGAGCTCAACTCGGCAATAAAGGCGGTCAAAGTGGCTGAAGCCGAAGTGTTTGAGACTCATCAAGATATTGGAAAATTGGCGATTGCTGCATACATGTCGGGAAGTAATCTTGGTGGCTTAGAAACAATCTTGAGCGCCAATGGACCACAAGATGCGATTGATACTATTTCTTCGCTTGAGAATTTAGGTTCAAAAAATAAAGTTGCTTTGGAAAGATTCAAGGCGGCGGAACTAGCCGCTAAAGCGGCGAAGACAAATGCAGCCTTAGCCAAAGAGCGTCAAGAAAAAGTTACAGAAAAAGTTGCAGTTGCGAAGAAGGAAGCAGATGCAGTTCGAGACGCTCAACAGAAGGAAGTAGATAAACTTCAAGCGGTCCAGGACAAATTGCAAAAAGAGTTAGCTTCGGCCAGAAAAGTACGTGTAACTCTTGAACAGAGGCGTCAGTTGGCTCTGCTGGAAGAGACCAGAGCAAACGAAGCCAGTAAGGTCCCTAACCAGTCAAAAGTCTGGAAGGGTGGTGGACCCGGAGGAGTCTCAAGTTCCAGAACCACAATCAATCAGCGCTTAAAGGCGGTTGAATTCGCTAAGAAGCAAGTTCTTGCACAAAAACCATATGTGTGGGGAAGTGAAGGACCAAACTCTTTTGATTGTTCAGGGTTGGTTTATGCTGCATATAAACACGCTGGGCTTGGCTGGCCAAATTGGGATCGCCTTAATTCAGGTTTGTTTTATACCTACACCAAACAGATTCCAATAGCCGATATGCAGCCGGGTGATTTAATTTTCTATTCTTATAAAGGAACTCAAAACACTATCCACCACATGAGCATTTATGCAGGCGGTGGAATGATGTGGGAAGCCCGATCAACGAAATCAGGTCTCAGATATTCAAATATATACAGCATGCCCGGAATGATGCCTTTTGCGGGCAGGGTATAGCAATCAAACCGACAATAAAGATGGGAAAAAATGAAGACATTAACTAAAAAGAGTCAAAGGGGTAGATTTCTATTCCTTGCTATTGCTTCACTTTGTGGGATGAGCGGGGTAGCAAATGCTGCAACTTTCGATTCAGTTTCACACATTCATCACATAAAAGTTGTTGAGAAACGAGTGCTTGTCTTAACTCATGAGGGTCTTTACGAATTAGTTGGTAAGAACAATATGAAGTTGATTAGCAAAGAAAAAACTGATGTGATGGGCATGGCTTCTTTAGGAAAGGCGCTGCTAGCTAGTGGACATCCCGCTCAAGGGTCAAAAATGCCAAACCCCATCGGCCTTATTCGTTCTACTGATAATGGGTTGAGTTGGAAAGCAGTCTCTTTGGTAGGAAAAGTGGATTTCCATTCTTTAGAAGGTGGAGGGACTGATCTTTACGGTACTGATTCACAAAGCGGCAAATTGCTTTACTCAAATGATTCTGGAGAAACATGGAAATCATTGGGAACAAAGCCCTTCCAGGATATTGCTGTCTCACGTGATATTTCAGGAACAGCAATAGCATTGAAAGATTCTCAACTATTTCTGACTAAAAATTCATTCGAGACGAGTACTAAGATCAAGAGCGCTCTTAAATTTACTCAACTCGAATGGCGTAAATCAGGTCTCTACGCGCTGAGTGGCAAGGCACTTTACAAGTCAACCAATCTTGGAAAAACGTGGACAAAGCAGAGTACATTGAAAGGTGCTCCAGGAATTCTCAGCGCTAGCGATCAGTTAATGATGGTTACAGTAGGCAATGAAATTTATACATCCACAAATTCTGGGAAAAATTTCAAAGGGATTGCTTAATGAAACTCTGGTCAAATCCAGTAACTGTTTTTGCATTACTTGGGTTATTGGTTTATCCAACTTATGCAGGTGCAACTAACCTGAATCAAAGTTCGCAAACGAGATTGGTGAAAGTTTTATCTGACCATCCCGGCGCTGCAACTGCCCTAACCTCTAGGCAACAATCCGAAATCAGAGAGTTCTTGGTCAAGGCCAAGGGAAATAAAAGCATTATTTGTACTGGCACAAGTCTGGCTGGGCAACGCGAGTCAATGTATCGATTAGTGCTACTTCGAGCCCAGCTAGTTTGCGAGTATGCAAAATCTGTTGACCCTTCTGTCATAACCACCGTGAAAGAGAGAGCAACCGCGGCAGTGAGACTAAATGGGCGCGTTGAAGTGGTGAGCAAGTAGTGTAGAGCCAGAGATTGAAGCGATAACTGATTCGACTGCACAAAGATGCAGCGATGCAGGAGTTAGTGGAATAGGACAGTAAGGCGCGTATTGGTTAGCTTGCTTTAACTTTATTGACGTTTGATAGCGCCCAAAGCACGCACAAGACGATTCCGATTGCCGATAAGACCATAGTCAGAGTGACAGCTTCACCCAACAAAAGTGCAGACCAACCTAAAGTCATAATTGCTTGAAGCTGTTGCACTTGTGATCCATGAGCTACGCCGAAGTCGCGAAGTCCGCGGTACCAGGCGAAGAAGCCGAGGTACATAGAAGATAAACCAATGCCGAGCATTCCAAGAACTGCATCCAACTGAAGTGTGTACTGATCTGATGTGGCGACGTGAACAGCGATGGCACCGGGAATTGCGATGGGAAGAC
>CAYRXG010000041.1:0-7518 GCA_964428285.1 uncultured Clavibacter sp. | reverse complement strand
CAGCTGAGCTACGCCCACCACGTGTGGAGAAGTCTATCGGATGATTTTGAATCAAAAGTCAGAGGCGATGTTGTCCACATTCTCTTTCACGGCAAAATCGTGGCGGCAAAAATTAAAGTATCAACGTCCAGTGCCATTTACTGAGAAATTGCCGCAGAAAGAGGCGGCCAAGGAATTGCCATACGGTCCACTTCAAGTCCTTCTTGATGATTCAGAGATTGAAGAGATCTGGATTAATTCGCCGCAACGAATTTTTATCGCAAGAAAAGGTAAGAGTCAATTAACAAATATTGTCCTAACAAGTGATGAGGTCAAAGCACTTATGGACCGCATTCTTCTCTGGAGCGGAAAACGTATTGATCTTTCCCAACCATTTGTTGATGCTCGATTGCCTGATGGAAGTCGACTACATATCGCAATCCCTGAAATTACTTCCGAACATTGGGCCATAAATATTAGAAAACACTTATATCGAGGAAAATCGATTTCGGATTTGATTGATCTTAATGTAATGAGTAATGAGATAGCAGAATTATTGAAGGATGCAGTTGAGCGCAGATTAAACATCTTGGTTAGCGGCTCTACCCAAGCAGGCAAAACAACTTTATTGAATGCTTTAGTCAGTTCGATACCAGTAACGGAGCGTGTAATTACTATCGAAGAAGTCTTTGAGTTAAAACCCAAACTTCCTGATTGTGTTGCTCTTCAAACTCGAGGCGAGAATCTTGATGGAAGTGGTGAAATTGGGATTCGAAGATTGATCAAGGAATCCCTACGTATGCGCCCCTCCAGAATTGTTATCGGCGAGATTAGAGAAGCTGAATCCTTAGACCTTTTAATTGCACTAAATTCTGGAATTCCAGGGATGGCGACGATTCATGCTAATTCTGCCGAGGAAGCGATTCGTAAATTGCAGACTTTGCCGCTATTGGCCGGTGAAAACATTACGCAAGATTTTCTGACCCCCACCGTTGCAAGAGCTATCGACATTGTCGTCCATGTGGGTATGGATTCAGATGGTGAGCGCCGGGTACTTCAATTATTAGCGGTGGGAGACAGAACAGAGGGAAGTCATATAGATAGTGACGCAATCTATTTTTGGACTGGCGATTCTTATCAGAGCGGAATTGGAAAGTCGATAGTTCACTCAAATGGTTAATCTATTTGCACTCAAATTTGGCGAGTATTTTTCACCTCTTCTAATTTCATTAATCGCAGCAAGCTTAGCTTTTATTGGTTGGAGATATCTTGAACGCGAAATCGATTTGAATTTCAATCAAGTCAATCTTGAGAATTCGAGAGCGAGCTTGAAGGTACAAGGTTCAAAGAGCGAAAGAAGCCAGGTATCCGGAGAGCTAGAGCAGGTAGGTCAGAATAATTTAGGCAAAAGCAGTAATTCTTACAAAGAAAGTTCAGTAGGAAAAGTTCGAATATCAGAAATATTTGCCATTGTATTAGTGAGCGTATCTACATTTCTTATATCTCTCTTTTTAACTTCCTCCAGAGAAATAAGTTTTTCAATTGCACTTTTGAGTTCTGCGATACCTTTTATAGTCTCGAAGAAGAAATTTAGGAAATTAGAGCGCGAGAGAGAACGTGAATGGCCTGAAGCGATTGAGAATATCGTCTCGGCACTTCAGGCCGGTCAATCCATCGCAGAGGCGATAAATGCCTTAACGCAACATGGGCCAATCCAATTGAGGGCAGTCTTTAAGAGAATTCAAGCTCGAACTTTAATTGGAACCTCCCTAGAAAATTCTATTTTGCTTGAAATGGAGATACTAGAAAATGCGGTTGCAGATCAGACTTTAAATTCTCTTTTACTCGCAAAAGAATATGGTGGGCGAGATGTAACAACAACGCTTCGACTACTTGCAGCTTTTTTACGTGAACAAGACGAAGCTATTGAGGAAATCGAGACTAGATTTGGCTGGGTTAGAAATTCCGCGTTTCTGGGGACAATCGCGCCTTGGTTGCTTTTGGCGCTGCTATCAACACAACGTAATACTGTCCTTGCTTACGCGACAACTGCAGGAAAAACTGTCTTGTCTATTGGGGTGATCGCAACTGGAATTGCATATATCTGGATGGATCGAGTCTCCCGCCTGCCCGCACCAATTAGATTAATTCCAAGTTCCAATGTATCTGAATCAAATCGATCTAAGCAGCTCGATATTAAAGATAAGTTAGCGGAGATTTAATGCTGATCTTCATCACTATTGCTCCATTACTTGCCACCGGAATTTGGTTTGTTGTAAGTGAAACTCTCTTAGGAAGTGAATGGAGTCAGAGTAGAGTCACCAAAAGCTTTTTTAAGTCAAGAAAGTTGGAGAATCTTGAAGTTGCACTAACAATCGCAATACTCCTTGTAATCTTGATACTCATCACCTTTTGGAAGAATTTTACCTTTCCAATCTTTTTTCTTTTTGTTATCGCGATTATCTACTCTCTACACTTTTTGGGTAGAGAGGAGAGATCAGCTAAGGAACGCAAACGTCTATTGGACGGAGAGCTCCCAACATTTATTCAATATTTGACCTTGATGATTTCTTCAGGTCTATCGCCACTGCGAGCAATCGAGATAATTTCAACGCGAAGTAATCAGGTTAGGCAAGAAAATGCTGAGACCTCAAACCCAAAAAGATCCGTAATCCTAGGAGAGATGCAATATCTGATAATTCAAATCCACAACGGAGCGACGATAATCCAAGGTTTGGAGGAGTTTGTTAGACGAACCGAGACGCAAGCAGCGCGACGTTTTGCCAACTCAATGATTATTGCCCTAGATCGAGGAACCCCATTAGTTCCAGTATTAACTTCTTTGATTAGAGATAGCAGAGTTGACGCTAAGAATGCAATGTTACGGAGCGCAGGAAAGGCAGAGATTGCTCTAATGATTCCGATAGTTTTTCTATTACTTCCGATCTCCGTTCTATTTGCTCTATTTCCATCACTAACTCAACTCCAGATCTTCTAGCGTGATGAAACCCCGAAAGTGCGCCTATTAATAACATTAAGACTTTTCCACAGTTAACCCATTTTCAAAGAAAAGTTCTCAGTGATTGGGGAATATTGGGTAAAGCTAAATGTAGAAATCAAGAAGTGGAGTGACCAAAACTCAATAATTCTGTAGGTAAAGGTTTGCTAAGAGTCAATCAAATAATTTTAAGGGGGAGAAATGAAAGTAGTAAATGCATTAGCTAATTTGGCTTACTTGATCGAAAAGACTCTAGAAATTATTGGGAATTCGATTTTCAATCTAATTCCTGGTGCCATTCGTAAGAAGATTCTGCATATTAACAATGAGTACAAAGCACATAGGAATAGATTTCTGGGAATTGGTGAACATGGGAAATCCTCAACATTTCTCAAGCCAGCTTTCTCTGATGACGAGAGAGGCGATGTACCAGGTTGGGTGCTAGTTGTATTGATGACTACCGGTCTAGTAACTGCTCTTTGGACAATTGCAGCACCGCGATTGAGTCAAATTCTTAAGAGCTCTCTAGATTCGATGAACAATATTCGTTAAATATGCAAGATAAAGAAATTACCGTGAAGAGCTTTCAAATCGATAGATCTGAGGCAGGTTCAGTTGAGGCCGGGTTAGTACTTATACCAACAACTTTATTCTTTATAATTTTGCTACAAATTGTTCTCGCTGGCTCCTGGCAAGTTATGGGACGAGCCAAGCTTCACGACTATGTAGTTAAAGAATCTCTATCTCAATTGAGTTCACGTGATGAGTCAGCGAAGATGACGTTTGACTCAACAAATCTTGGAATTGAATCAAAGAAAATCGAGACAAAATATGGTGTCGTAAATACCTATAAATCTGAACAAAGAATTCCAGTTTATGGATCACTTATCGAATACCTGGGCATGGAAGGTTTCAGATTAAAGCTAAGTGCGATTGCGATTGAATGAAAGCAACAGTCGATAAAAATGGATTAAAAGCAAGAGAAGCAGCTTTATGCGATGAGGAAGGTTCAGCAGTTGCTGAATTTGTACTACTTGCGCTTCCGCTTTTTCTGCCTGCGCTGCTCTTCTTTATCACTTTAGCTAATTCGATAAATTCAGAGATGGAGGCCTCCATGTTGGCCCGTCAGGCCGTGTCAGCATTTGTCAGCGGTCAAGACGATGGTCAAGCTCACTCCAGAGTCAGACTCCTTTTAAAAGAATATGAGAAATTATATTATCAAGAGATTAGAACGAAGATTGAAGAGAATAATTTTAATAACCCTCATAATTCAACAGATCAACGTATTAGCTATGTAGTTGATTGTGAAGCTAATCCTTGCATAGCTCCGGGCGTAAAGGTTCAACTGACTTTGTATCTTGAATACTCAGTTGAGAACAAAATAGCTGCAATTAATAAATCCCCTTCGAGAATAAATGGAGATAGGAGAGCGATTGCAAGTGCTACTGCATACGTTGACAAATGGCGCTAAATGGCGCGACGATAAATTAAATATCAAGATCTAATTACTCTTATGTCAAAATCAAAAGAAGTTAATCCTTCAAATAAATCAAATCGTTTTTCTGAAGAGGGGTCTATTTCACCTCTTATAATTTTCTATTTTTCAATAGTACTCTTTCTAACTTTCATAATTTCGAACATCGGAGCCGCTTATATATCTCATCGCGAATTAACATCGAGAACAGAAGCTGCGTTAAGCGCTGCGGCTC
Source organism: uncultured Clavibacter sp. (assembly GCA_964428285.1). GTDB lineage: Bacteria > Actinomycetota > Actinomycetes > Nanopelagicales > Nanopelagicaceae > MAG-120802. The sequence continues at coordinate 2,832 of CAYRXG010000041.1, read as the reverse complement.
AAGAATTAGACGAGTTTAAGTATTACTATTCCAGCCCAATAACTGAGTATTTTGCCGATAATTCAATTCACAAAGGCGAACTTAAAGTTCCAATAGATTGCACTGATGCAAAAACTCGATTTCGAGAGATTCTAAGCGTTGGCCAGACAGATGCAAATTTAGTCATTAGAGATTTTGAATGCAATGGACGTGAACTTTTTGCAAGTGTTGAGGAGAGGAGAGATCTCATATTTCAACTCCGATTCTTAGATTTAACTTCTTTTCACAATCGAGTATCAGTCGCAACGGACTCAACGTACTTGATGAACTGAGCATTTAAGGTCTCAAATTGATGTAAAAAGTATTTGAAATCGCCACTATTCTTTACCAGTGGCAGATCGAGACTTTCCGATAGAGATATCTGAGTTATCCAAGACTCTTTCTGGAATTGAAACTGTCTTGGATATTTCAAAACTGACAAAGGAAGCTACCGAGTTAGAAGAAAAGGCAGGCGCTCCAGATCTTTGGAATAATCCTGAAAATGCGCAGAAGATTACGAGCGCACTCTCCAGAGTTCAGACTTTAATAAATCGCATCACCTCTCTTCGTAAACGACTTGATGATTTGCCTGTGATGTTGGAGTTGGCAGAAGCTGAACCAGAGAATAAGTCAACGGTCGAAAATGAAATTGCGGGAGAGTTAAGTCAACTCACTAAATTGATTAGTGAATTAGAAGTTCAAACTCTTCTTAGCGGTGAATATGATCACCGAGATGCGCTGGTAACAATTCGATCTGAAGCCGGTGGTGTAGATGCGGCTGATTGGGCAGAAATGGTATCTAGAATGTATTTACGTTTCTGCGAACAAAAAGCTTTTTCGGTGAGCGTTCTAGAAACATCTTATGCAGAGGAAGCAGGTATTAAATCTACGACTTTTAAAGTTTCTGGTCCTTATGCATATGGGACCTTATCTGTGGAACAGGGAACGCATAGATTAGTGAGAATCTCACCGTTTGATAGTCAAAATCGTCGACACACTTCTTTCGCAGGAGTTGAAGTCGTTCCAGTAGTTGAACAGAGTGATCACATTGAAATTGACGAAAAAGAGATTCGGGTTGATGTATATCGATCTTCTGGTCCTGGCGGCCAAGGAGTCAATACAACAGATTCTGCAGTTCGAATTACACACATACCAACTGGAATAGTTGTTTCCTGTCAGAACGAGCGATCACAAATTCAAAATAAAGCAACTGCGATGGCTGTTTTGCAGTCAAAGCTACTAGAGCGCAGAAATCAAGAAGAGCGTGCCAAAATCGATGCGCTTCGTGGTGATAACTCAGGATCGTGGGGAAATCAGATACGTTCTTATGTTTTACATCCCTATCAAATGGTCAAAGATCATCGAACAGATTTTGAAACCGGAAATACACAAGCAGTATTGGATGGCGATTTAGAGGGATTTGTGGCGGCGGGAATCAAGTGGCGTCGCAATAAATCAATTTAATTAATTGCTGCAGCTACCATCGATTGATACCCAGATTGGCAACCGATTTTTCGGTAGAAACCGAGCGGGATTCAATGTGAATTATGTAATTCACGCCTAATTCTCACCTTTGTATCGCTCATATCCCGACCTTTCTGCCTTTGATTACCTAGAATCCACCCGTGATTAAGTTCGAGAACGTAACCAAGGTCTATTCGAAAGCAGATAGACCAGCACTCGACAATATTTCTCTCGAAGTAGAAAAGGGAGAGTTTGTATTTCTAGTCGGTCTATCAGGCTCAGGAAAATCTACTTTTCTGCGATTAGTTCTCCGAGAAGAAAAGCCAACATCAGGAAAAATCCACGTTGCTGGGAAAGATCTAACAACCCTTTCAAATTGGAAAGTTCCAGAACTTCGTCGCCAGGTCGGCACCGTATTTCAAGATTTTAGATTGCTTCCAAATAAAACAGTCTCGGAGAATGTCGCTTTCACACTTCACGTTCTTGGCTTTTCTAGAAAAGAGATTGCACGTGAAGTACCTGAAGTTCTCGAATTAGTTGGCCTTGAGGATAAAGGCGATCGCAAACCAGGTGAGTTATCAGGTGGAGAACAGCAAAGAGTTGCAATCGCTAGAGCCTATGTAAGTAATCCGGCAATACTTATTGCTGATGAACCAACCGGAAACTTGGATCCAGCTACATCTGTTGGAATTATGAAATTACTAGATCGTATTAATCGAGAAGGCACCACCGTAGTGATGGCTACACATGATGCAGGAATTGTGGACCAGATGAGAAAACGAGTTATCGAGTTAGATGCCGGTCATGTCATCAGAGATCAAGCACGTGGCGTCTATGGATATACGGGTTAGGTAGGAATTCCAATGAGAGCTAGATTCATTATGAGCGAAGTCGGGATTGGACTTCGTCGAAACTTAACCATGACTTTTGCAGTTATCGTCACAGTAGCTATTTCACTTTCCTTGCTTGGTATTGGCTTACTTTCTAATTCCCAAGTTCGTGTAATGAAGGATTACTGGTACGACAAGATTGAAGTATCCGTTTTCCTTTGCGGTCCACTTTCAGATTCACCATCTTGTTCTGCTGGTTCGGTAAATGCGACTCAGCGACTTGAGATTCAGAGAGATTTAGAAGCGCTTCCAGTTGTTGATACTGTCTATTATGAATCGCAATCAGAAGCATTTGAGCGATTCCAAGAGAGATTTAAGAATTCTGCAATTTCTCAGAATGTAACTGTGGATCAATTGCCAGAGTCATTTAGAGTAAAACTTAAAGATCCAACACAATTTGCAGTGGTAGAAAGTGCTTTTGCGGGAAGACCTGGCGTGGATGTCGTACAGGACCAAAGAT
>CAYRXG010000040.1:0-7936 GCA_964428285.1 uncultured Clavibacter sp. | reverse complement strand
CGAGCGTGCACCACAAACCGTTGCTATCCGCGATCTCTTTGCGAAGTTGGCTGATGCAGATAAAGGGACTTGGAAATTTGGTGCTATTGAGGTGGAGAGCCAAACCCAATTAGTACAAGCTCTTCGAATCCAAACTCTTCCTGCTGCTGTTGTATTTATAAATGAACAAGTGCTGCCGCTGCCAGAAGTGCCGGAGAAAGAAGATCAAATAAGAATGCTCCTTGCCCAGATCTTTAAATTGGCAAGCGAGAGGGGTCTATCTGTAGATGTACCTGAAATCCCAGAACCAAAAATGGAACCGGAGGAAATAGCAGCATTATCTGCGATGGAAAAGGGCGATTATTCGGGCGCCGCTATGGCATTTAAGAATTGGCTACAAAGAAGCCCTAATGAACAGATGGCAAAATTAGGACTGGCGCAATGTGAATTGGCAATAAGAGTTTCGTCTCTAAATTTTGAGCGAACAATCAGCGATGCCGATAGTAAACCTGATTCTGTCAATGATCAGATAATGGCGGCCGATGTTGAAGTTGCTAGTGGAAAACACAAAAACGGTTTCGAGAGATTGCTTCGTTGTGTAGCAACGCAGACAGGGGAGGAACGCGAACGTGCTAAGTCACACTTACTTACCTTGTTTCAGTTAGTAGATCAAAGCGATCCTGACCTAATAAAGGCAAGACAGAGATTAGCGAGTGCCCTTTTCTGATGACCCCTATTAACAAGAGTGAGCGGCGGGATTTACAGTCAATATTCTTCCTCTTTGGTGTGGGCGTTATGTGTCTTGCGCCGCGCCTTCCGGACATTAAAGCGAATTTAGGAATTTCAACCACATTCTTTGGCTTCTTAATGAGTACGGGCTCAATCGGAGCTTTGTTATCGCATTTAACTATGGGCTATGTGGTCCACCGACTAGGAGTTTATAAAGTCTTAGTTTATAGCGCCATCTTCACTTATGTGACGATTGGAATTTTGGTTGAGACGAATAATCCTTGGATATACCTTTTAGTAAATATCATTTCAGGTTTTGCCTGGGCTTCGTATCACATCGCCATCAATGCACAAGCACTTCATCGCCAATCTGAAAGTGGCGAACATGTGATTCCGATGCTCCATGGCATGTGGTCAGCCGGAGCAGTAACCACTGCATTTATCGCTTTGCTCATCTCTTCAAGTGTTTCCTTGAACTGGCATATCTATACCTTGATTGTTTTGGTTTTGATCTTGAAACTGCGCGCGATAAATCGACTAAAGCCGGTCTTGCTCCTTGGCAATGAGGTGACAGAAGCAGATGAAATTGTGACTTTTGGAAAAATGCTAAAGTCATTTTCAATTGATTGGGTTGTAAGTATTGGATTTTTGTGCGCCCTGATGTTGGAATATTTGATGGGGGATTGGGCCACCATTTTGGCAAGGCAAGAATTTAATGTTTCAAAGTCAATTGCAGTCATCCCATATTTTCTCTTTATGCTCTCGATGATTTTGGGAAGATTTGGCTATACCCGCTGGAAAGGAAATCGAAGCGATAAAGAAATAGTCCAACCATTTGTAGTTGCAGGTGGAACAATCTTTATTACTAGCCTATTTCTTGGTTTGCAGATCAAAGATAGCAATCTATTTCTTGGCTATTCAATCTTCTGTTTGGGATCACTTCTTTCTGGACTAGGTATTTCATTTGTCGGTCCACTCTTTTTTGGCTATGCCTCTGCAAGGTCAGATAAACCAGGTGGTGTTGCCATCGCAGAATTGGGAGCCTTAAATCAAGTTCTTTCATTCCTAGGTCGATCTGGAGTTGCGGTCTTTGCTGGAATGACTTCGCTACCGATTGCGATGATTATTCCTTCAGTGATGCTGGTTTCAGTTGCTTTCTTCGTTGCCGCGGCTAGCCAGCCAAAGCGTTCCTAATGGAGGCACTTTTAAAACGATTTCTTTTTGACCTTCAATACTTGTGGCATTAATCCGATTCGAATTAACTACGCCAGAACCGCCAAATTCAGAAGAATCTGTATTAAGTATCTCTTCCCATTCATTATCTGAAATTGAATCAAGAGGTAAGTGATATTCCAGTTGGGGCACTGGTGAGAAATTTGTAATCGAAATCAATGCTTTACCTGATGTATCCAAACGAGAGTAAGCCAAGATATTTCCAGAGGAATCATTATTACTTAACCATTTAAAGCCGGAATTCTTTGTATCTAGCTCCCACAATTCCTTGCAGTCAATATAGATTGAGTTTAATTTCTTGACCAATTTCTGAATTCCAGAGTGTTCGTCATATTGTGTCAAATGCCAATCTAGTGAGGTACCTTCACGCCACTCATCATTTTGAGCAAACTCGCCACCCATAAATAGAAGTTTTTTTCCTGGATGTGACCACATATATCCGTAAAGAGCGCGCAGTGTTGCAAGCTTTTGCCATCTATCCCCAGGGAATTTATTTACTAATGCCCCTTTACCATGAACGACTTCATCGTGAGAAAGTGGAAGTAAGAAGTTCTCGCTCCAAGCATAAAGAATAGAAAAAGTAATCTCATTATGGTGAAAAGCGCGATGAATTGGCTCGCGCTCTAAATATTGCAAAGTGTCATGCATCCAACCCATATTCCACTTAAAACCGAAACCAAGACCATTATCTGTTGTCGGCCTAGTAACCCCATTCCAAGCCGTTGATTCTTCTGCAATCATCATGATCCCTGGAAATTTTTTGTAGGCAGTCGCGGTAGCTTCTTGTAAGAAACGAACTGCTTCTAGATTTTCTCTACCACCATCCTTATTTGGAATCCATTCTCCTTCTTTGCGCGAATAATCGAGATATAGCATCGAAGCAACCGCATCCACACGTAAACCATCAATATGGAATTCTTCTAACCAGTAAAGAGCGCTTGCGACTAGAAAATTTCGCACTTCATTTCTTCCATAGTTAAAAATGTAAGTACCCCAATCAGGATGCTCGCCCAATCTTGGATCTTCATGCTCATAAAGTGCAGTTCCATCAAATCGAGCCAGTGCCCATTCATCTTTAGGAAAGTGCGCGGGAACCCAATCAAGTATTACTCCGATGCCAGCTTGATGTAATTGATTTACTAGATATCGAAACTCATCTGGTGATCCGAATCGGGCGGTGGGGGCAAAGTAAGAAGTGACTTGATATCCCCAAGAAGGGCTATAAGGGTGTTCACAAACTGGAAGAAATTCAACATGAGTAAATCCCTGCCCTTTTACATACTCCGTAAGTTCTGATGCAAGTTGTAAATAACTTAGTCCAGGCTTCCAAGATCCTAGATGAACTTCATAAATTGAAATTGGAGATTGCCAAGGTTGATAAGTCTCGCGATTTGAAATCCATTCAGTATCGCTCCATAGAAAATCACTTTCGTTAACAACGGAAGCGGTAGCTGGCGGGATTTCAGTCTGTCTTGCCATTGGATCGGCGTGCTCTACCCAGTTTCCGCGCTGGTTTAAGACCGCATATTTGTATTTGGTTCCAGGCGCGACATCGGCAATAAATAATTCCCATAGTCCATTTGAACCAAGTGGAATCATTGGATTGCTGATTCGATCCCAATTGTTTTTATCACAAATTAAGCTGACAGCCTTTGCATTTGGCGCCCAAACCGCAAAAGAAGTTCCGATAAGTTCGCCAGAATCTCCTCGAATTACATTTGCACCTAATGCGGTCCAAAGTTTTTCATGGCGTCCTTCAGAGATTAGATGGATATCTAGCTCTCCAAGAGTTGTATGAGGGTTTAAATATCCTGGAGGTGGCTGATTCGATCTTTTACGCTTTGCGAATAAACCTTTGAAAGAAAATTGCATCAGAGTTTTACGCGGCAGATATGTGCCACTTTTCCATGTGGACGGGCCGGATCTAATTTTATGTAAGTCTCACGACTCCACGAATACTTCTCGCCATCCAGAAGATCAATTACTTCAAATGTTTCTTTTTCAATTCCAAGAGCCCACATATCCCACTTAACAGTGCACTCGCGGGCGTTAAATCCATCCAGATTCACGACTACCAGAACTAAATTACTGCCTTCTCGCTTTGAATAAGCGATTACTTGATCTGAATTGGTTTCATGAAATACCAGATTTCTCAATCTTTGCAGCGCAATATTGTCACGTCTTATTTCATTAAGTTTCTTTATGTAAGGTGCGAGGGAAAGACCTTTTTTATCTGCAGCCTGCCAATCTCGAACTTTTATCTCGTATTTTTCGCTATCCCGATATTCCTCTTTACCTTCTGCAAGCGGCAGATGCTCATAAAGTTCGTATCCGGCGTACATTCCCCATGAAGGTGCCAGAGTTGAGGCAAGGACTGCGCGTAATGCAAAGACCGCAGGATTTCCGCTCTGAAGATGAAAGGGGAGAATATCAGGGGTGTTTACCCAGAAATTGGGGCGAAAGAATGCACTTGTTTCAGTAGCAACTTCGCGTCCATATTGCACTAATTCATCTTTTGTTACTCTCCAGGTGAAATAAGTGTAAGACTGTTGGAATCCAGCTTTACCCAATGAATGCATCATTGGTGGATTTGTGAATGCTTCCGCTAGAAAAATTATCTCCGGATATTTTGAATTAACTTTCGCAATTAAATCTTGCCAGAAATGAACAGGTTTGGTGTGAGGATTATCTACTCTGAAAATTGTGATTCCATTTTCAATCCAGAAAACTACGATTCGATAAATCTCATTAAATAGCGCCGGATAATCATTATCGAAGTTAAGCGGATAAATATCTTCATATTTTTTCGGAGGATTTTCAGCATAAGCGATGGTGCCATCTGGGCGTCTCGTGAAGAACTCTGGATGCGTTTTTACCCAAGGATGATCTGGCGAACATTGCAGCGCAAGATCTAGTGCGACTTCGATTTTGTTTTTGCGTGCCACTTTAAGAAAATCCAGAAAATCATCCAAGATTCCAAGTTCTGGATTAACTGCATCATGCCCACCATCACTATTCCCGATTCCCCATGGGACACCAGGATCATTATCTGTTGCAGTTAAAGAATTGTTTTTGCCCTTGCGATGACTGTAGCCAATTGGATGAATTGGGGGAATGTAAAGAACATCAAAGCCCATATCTGATACCGCAGGTAATCTCTTTGCAGCAGTTTTGAAAGTCCCGGATGTAATTGAGCCGTCCGGATTTTTAACTGCACCTTCGCTACGCGGAAAGAACTCGTACCAGCTACCAAATAGTGCGCGCTCGCGTTCAACTTTTATCGGATATTTATCGCTTAAAGAAATCAATTTTTTTGGGAAGTCTCCGATGTTCTCGCCTAAAACTTCAATCTGAAACTGCCAAATTCCAACGCTAGTTGGCTTTACCAAAGCTTCATATCGATTACTACCGGGCCAGATTTCTCGCATTGGAACTCGAGATATCTCTTTATCTTTGGAATCAAAGAGCAAAGCAAAAGCAGAGAAGCTCTCATGACCTTCTCTAATTATCGTTGCAGAAATTGGTAAAGATTCATTTGGAATCGCTTTTGCGCCAATCAGCTCGCTCCCGAAATATGTAACCGGAGCGATATTTAGGATTGGAAAGCGACCAATCATCCAGTTCCTTCAGTATTTCCAGGATCTGCAGCAGTCACATCTGCGAGGCGATATTTGGCTACTGCTTTCTCCACTTTTTTCTCCGAAATTTTCCCTTCTTTTGCCAACTGAGATAGGACGCCGACAGTTATGGATTCGCCATCAACTTTAAAGTGTCTGCGCAGAGCGCCGCGGGTGTCAGATAAGCCAAAGCCATCTGTTCCCAAAGAGGTAAATCCATTTGGCACCCAGGGCGCAATCTGATCTTGAACAGTGCGCATAAAGTCGCTTACTGCCAAGACCGAACCTTTATATTTCGATAAAACTTGGGTTAAGTAAGCGCTCTTCTTATCTCTTGGATGCAGCAGATTGTGTCGATCAACTTCCAATCCATCTCTTCGTAATTCATTCCAAGAAGTAACGCTCCAAACATTTGCTTGGATACCCCAATCTTCTGCCAATAGTTTCTGAGCCTTTAAAGCTGCATTAACCGCGACGCCAGATGCCAAGATATTTGCTCGCTTCTTCTTCCGGCCTTTCTTTGCCGATTTTGCGTAGAGGTAAATTCCTTTGAGCAGTCCTGCAACATCGAGATTAGCTGGTGCTTCAGGTTGCAGATAAGGCTCGTTATAAACCGTTAAGTAATAGAAAATATTTTCGCTCTTTTCGCCATACATTCTTCGTAGGCCATCTTTAATTATGTGTCCTACTTCAAAAGCGAATGCCGGATCGTAAGCAACTACAGCAGGATTGGTTGAAGCCAATAATTGAGAATGACCATCTTCATGTTGGAGACCTTCTCCATTTAAAGTGGTTCGTCCAGCAGTAGCTCCCATCACAAAACCGCGCGCCATTTGATCTGCTGCGGCCCAGAAGGCATCTCCCGTTCGCTGGAAGCCAAACATCGAATAAAAAATATAAACCGGAATCATCGGTTCATCATGTGTTGAGTAAGAAGTTCCAACAGCAGTAAAGGAAGCCGTGGATCCGGCTTCATTAATTCCTTCGTGAAGGATCACACCAGATGTAGATTCTTTGTAACTTAGAACAAGTTCTCGATCTACCGCTGTGTATTTCTGACCATGCGGTGAATAAATTTTCATGGTTGGGAACAAGGAATCCATTCCAAATGTTCGTGCTTCATCAGGAATGATTGGCACAATTCTTGAGCCGATTCCTTCATCTTTTGCTAAATCTTTCAGCAGACGTACGAATGCCATTGTTGTTGCGACTTCCTGATTTCCAGAACCGCGCATTACAACATCGAAATGGGAATCGGCGGGCGGCGGAAGTGGGCGAGAATGGCTGCGACGTTTTGGAATTGAACCACCAAGACTTGAACGACGCTCCATCATGTATTTGTATTCAGGTGATTCCACACCTGGATGGAAATAAGGTGGAAGTTTTTCATCTAGCTTCTCATCTGGAATATCTAGGTATAGCCGGTCGCGAAGTGCAATAAGATCATCTTTCTTCAGCTTCTTCATCTGGTGTGTTGCATTTCTGCCTTCAAAATGCGAACCAAGCGTCCAGCCCTTAATTGTCTTCGCCAAAATTACTGTCGGGCGACCCTTATGTTCCATTGCTGATTTATAGGCAGCAAATAATTTTTGATAATCGTGACCGCCGCGCTTTAAATTCCAAATGTCATCATCGCTCCAGTTTGCAACCATCGCTGCAGTTCTTGGATCGCGACCAAAGAAATTGTCACGTACGTATTTGCCACTTTCAGCTTTAAAAGTTTGGAAATCTCCATCTGGTGTCTTATTCATCAAATCAACAAGAGCGCCTTCTTTATCCATTGCAAAGAGCGGATCCCACTCGCGACCCCAAATAACTTTTATGACATTCCAACCAGCGCCGGTAAAGAGAGCTTCTAATTCTTGAATGATCTTTCCATTGCCACGAACTGGGCCATCTAATCTCTGTAAGTTGCAATTGATTACGTAAGTTAAATTATCTAAATTCTCACGAGCGGCAAGTGTTAATGCGCTGACGCTCTCTGGTTCATCCATTTCACCATCGCCAAGAAATGCCCAAACATGTTGTTGTGTTGTGTCCTTAATTCCTCGGTTGTGAAGATAACGATTGAAACGCGCCTGGTAGACGGCATTAATCGGACCAAGACCCATCGAGACTGTTGGAAACTCCCAGAACTCTGGCATCAATCTTGGATGTGGATATGAAGATAGACCGCCACCTGGATTAGAAAGTTCTTGTCGAAATCCATCTAGTTGATCTTCAGTAAAACGTCCTTCGAGGTAAGCACGTGCATACATTCCAGGAGATGCATGTCCTTGGAAAAATATTTGATCTCCGCCACCAGGATGATCTTTACCGCGGAAGAAATGATTGAAACCAACTTCATAAAGCGCAGCCGACGAAGCGAATGTTGAAAT
>CAYRXG010000039.1:0-8034 GCA_964428285.1 uncultured Clavibacter sp. | reverse complement strand
TCACCGAGGTAGATGGCGGAAAAGCGAATTTAGCTCGTTTTGGTATCGAAGTTTCTAACTTAATTTAACCGGCAAATTTAATAAACCCCTTAAAGCCAGGTCCTCGCGCCAATTAAACTTACTTGGATCTGAAGCGAATTCGATACTTTGGAAATGTTCAAGAATCAATGTAATAACCTCCTGCGCTTCAATACGGGCGAGCGGTGCGCCCAGGCAAACATGAACCCCTTTTCCATATGCTAAATGTTTCTTGCTGTCTCGCAACGGATTGAAATTATTTGGGCTTTCGAAAACTTTTTCATCTCGATTTGCAGCAGCGAGCATAGGAAGCACCAAATCTCCGGCAGGAATCTTCACGTCTCTGATTTCAGTTTCGGTTTTGGTCAATCTCCAGGATCTTGGAACGGAACCATCAAATCGGGCAATCTCTTCAACCACCATTGGTATGAGAGAAGATTCATGCCTCATTTTTGAAATCCACTCTGGTCGATTTAGTAATGCATACCAACCATTACCTAGTAAGTGAGTAGTGGTTTCATGTCCCGCAACAAAAAGGGAAACCATAGTTGAGAGCATTTCATCCTCTGTTAGTGAATCCTCCTCTTGCATAACCAATGCAGAGAGAACGTCCTCGTCTCCTGTGAGGGCACCTCGTTTTTTCTTTAATTGTCTCTCTTGAATTAAATTGCCAACAAAATTGCGCATCTCCTTGAGCATCGCTTCTGCATGCAGCGCCTTATCTGCAGAAATTCGTCCGCCTTTTTCATACAACCCATTAATGGCATGAGCCCAGCGAATGAGATCTGGAATGTCTTCGTTGGAAGACCCAAGAAGTTCGCCCACCACCCGAGCGGGAAGTGGAGTAAGTAAGTCACCTATGAGATCGACTTCATTTGTTAATGAACCAATTATTTCGGTTGCTATTTCACGAATTCGCGGACGTAAATTCTCAATCATCTTTGGGGTAAAAGCACGCGCCAAAAGCCCGCGCAAGCGTCTATGTTCAGGCGCATCTGAGTGCGCCAAGCCTCGAGCAAAATGAAAATGAAGCAATTCAAGTTCTGGCTGGAGGTCAGGCTCCAACTGATTAAGTAGGTGGGTAATTCGACCTTTGCTGGAAAAAACCTCAGAATTTCTAAGTACAGAATCTACATCTTCATGCTTGGTCAACACCCATCCGCCAATAATCTTGCTATAGAAAATCGGAGATTCCCTCCGCAAAGTTTCAAATAATGGATAAGGATTGGAGAAATAAGATTTATTGGAAAAAGACTCACTTATCAAGTCATCCAGCACAAGCCAAGACTAACAATTTAGAAACTCTTTAACTAGTATTAAGTAATGGAGATTCCTTCCGAAATTGCGAAATTACTCCCTAAACCTTGGGAGCAACTGAGCGATTCTGAAAGGAAATTTACCGCCGCTCTAATCGCTTATGCGGCGGGAGATGCGTTTGGTGCTTACTATGAATTCTCTGAGATTGTTTCGGATATTCCTAATGAATTGCGAGAGAAGGAAAATTGGCCTTTCGGCGGAACAAGTGATGACACTAGTTTAACGATATTAACCTTACTTACTCTGATTTCAGAATCACCGGAACGTGCAGCACAATCTTTTATTGAACTTTTGCGAACTAATCAAGACAATTTGCGTGGATTAGGACCAACAACTCGATCCGCTCTGGGAATGCAAGTTAAAGAGCAAGAAGTTAATTCAATTGGGTTGACTAATGGTGCAATGATGCGAACTGCGCTGCTCGGTCTGATTTTTAATGATGAATCAGAGCGGAATACTTGGGTAAGAGCCCTAGCGAGATCGACTCATCGTTTGTATGCCGTTGAAACTTCACTTTCGCTGGCTAGTGCCTTTGCATCAGGGAATCTGGACGTTGGTAAAAATTGGCACGGGAATAATCAGGGAGTTTCAAATGATGCTTTAGAAACCTTTAATGCCATTGCATGGGTAGCTCAAACAGCTGTTTCGCCTTTAGATGCAATGCGAGTCTCTTGCTCCTTGGGCGGAGATACAGACACAGTGGCTGCGTTGTCGGCCAGTTTGGTCGCATTGCGCCCAGAAGGTCAAGAAAAAGTTTTCGAAATTCCTTGGTTAGGACAGGTGGATTGGAATGGAATTAATGGTTTTACTGAGGCCTTAAAGGTAGCTTTTACTAGATTGGCAATGCGATGAAGCAAGTTCTGATTTTTGGTCCCACTTCATGGGATACCGTCGTAAAAATCAACAAGTACCCTGAAAATGGTGGGTTTGCCCAAGGCTTGCTACGTGATGAAAGAGCAGGTGGCGCGGGGTTAAATATCGCTGCGGCAGTTTCTTCAGCTCGAGTCGAGACTTGTTTGTATTCCTATGTCGGCACTGATGAAATCGGCAAAGATCTGAAAGAACAAATAGATAAGTTAGAGATTAATAGCGACAACGTGAAAGAGTTGCCTGGACCCTCGTTGCACGCCATCATCACAATTGATGCCGAGGGGGAGCGAACTATATTTGCGCTCGAGAAAAATCGTTTTGCCGAGCTGAATTTTGAAATTACGTTTTCTCAGAACCAAATTGTGGTGTTCCCAGTTTGGAGAGATTTCTATATTTCCTATTTGGAAAAAGCCAATACAGCTGGCGCAAAAACTATTGTCGGTATGGCAGCTATCGCTAACCCGAATACAACCGCTTCCTACATGATTGGATCTGAAAAAGATTTTTCAGATATGAAGGTAGATTCTGGACGATTCGATACAACTATCATCACAAGTGGTGCCGGAGGAGTTCGCATATTTAACTCAACTGATTCAAGAGTGATTCCCGTAAGGCCCACGAAGGTTGTAGATGCTACGGGAGCAGGAGATTCATTCTTGTCAGGGGTTTTAGTCGGCCTGGCGAATCAAACCTCCCTTGAATCAGCGGTGAAAACCGGCATCAATTGGGCTGCTGCTGCAATCTCTGAGACTGGGTCTGTGCCACCGAAATGGCGTGAGGAATTTAGTCTTGCGTAATCATTTGATAATAGACACAGACATTGGCACAGATGTGGATGATGCTCTTGCTCTGACCCAGATAATTGGTTCACGACCTTTTTATGGAACATCTGTCACTACCGTTTACGGCGACGTAGAGATGAGAGCTCAGATTGCAAGCAATTACTGTCGATTAATGGGCTCCAAATTAGAAATCTATGCGGGGGAGAGCAAAACAATTTCGGGAAAAGAGGTTTGGACTTCAGGAATGGAGGGGAACCTTCATGACGCATTAAATGTTCAGGACATTCAGACTTCATCAGGTGTTGAGCACATAATTAGTTTGCTCAAGGATTCGGATTTGTCAGTAGAGCTTCTCGCAATCGCACCACTTACTAATCTAGCAACAGCTTTGCGGAATTCTGCTGAATCGCTAAACGATGTTAAAAAAGTTTATCTCATGGGGGGAAGGTTTTCCCCTGGAAAAGTCGAACACAACATTTTTAGCGATGTCGATGCGGCTAAAGAAGTTTTGCACTCTGCGCTCAGGATTGATGTCGTGGGTATAGAGATAACCTCAGAATTACAAATTAATATCAAAGAATTCCTTTCCTTACAGAAAATGGGAGCCGCAGGTTTATTGCTTTACAAAGAGATAGAACAATGGGCTAAATATTGGAACCGAGACTGGATTGTGCCGCATGACTCAATTGCATTCTTGATGAAAAGCAAGCCTGAATTATTTGAATTTTCAAATCTTGGAGAGATTGAAGTATTTGATGATGGAAAAACTGAGTTCCATGAGAACTCGCGGGGCACCAAGCGGATTGTGAAAAAAATTGACATAGAAGGCGCACGGTTATCAATCATCGATGCAATTGAAGGTGTTAAATTCCGCTTATGAGCGTCTTAGAACAAAGAGAAAAAAGAGCCCGCATAGTCCATTTGTTAAAGGAGCGGGATCTGGACGCAGTTGTTCTAAAAAAGGGTGCGAACGTCGCTTGGATAATCGGTGGCCGAGCACATATTCCAACAACTATAGAGTTGGCATGCCTGGATGTAATTGTCTATAGAGACCGGATTGTTGTGGTCACTAACAAAATTGAAGCCCCGAGACTAGAGGCGGAAGAGCTTTCAGGTGATGAAGAATTAGTCATCGTTAACTGGTTTGAGGCTAGAGAGGCGCAGATACCAAAAGGAGCTCGCATTGGTGTTGATGGTGTCGAAAATGAGAGAGTAAACCTTGCATCCGAAATAGAGAATCTACGCAGAAACCTCAACGAATACGAAATAGCGCGATTTCGAGAAATTGGAATGGATGCATCAAATGCTATAAGCGAAGCTATGAATGACATTTCGCCTTCAATGACTGAAGTTGAGATCGCTGGTGAAATTGCGGAAGAGATGTGGGAGCGCAATCTTGAGCCAGTAGTGCTTTTGGTTGCAGGAGAGAACAGAATCGAGAGATTCCGACACCCCCTTCCTACTTTGGAGCAAGCTGGAAAAATAGCCATGGGAGTAATTTGTGGCCGAAGAAAAGGTTTAATTGCAAGTGTTACAAGAATTGTGCATTTTGGTGCAATTCCAAGTGACATGCAGGATCGATACATGCGTTTGTTACATGTAGAGGCAGCATTTTTAAATGAAACAATGCCAGGGAAAACTTATGGCGAAACATTCAAAGCTGGAGAAATCAGTTACCTGAAGCAGGGCTTCGCCCGTGATGAATGGACTAAACATCACCAAGGTGGCCCTACTGGATACATGCCGCGAGATTTCCCCGCGCACGAGAAATCGAATCAAATAATTACCCCAAACCAGGCGATAGCTTGGAACCCGTCTGCAGAAGGTTTAAAGGTTGAAGATACTTTAATTACCAATACACAAGGCTTTGAATTCATTACTTTGAGATCTAACTGGCCTACCATCGAAATTGGGGGACGAACACGTCCAGCTATACAGGAGATCCTTTAAAAATCACATTTTTTAGTTCGTAGTTTTGATCCATTAATACAAGATCAGCATCCATGCCTACTCGTATATCTCCCACATTATTAAGCCCGAATAATTGCGCTGGCCGAGTAGAAAATGCTCTTACGGCTTGATTTGGCGTGAGCCCCAATTTGGTAACGGCAGACTTGAAGGATCTGTTCATAGTCAATGTACTTCCGGCAAGCAGATCCTTCCCTTTGATTTTAGCAATGCTATTTCGAACTTCAACCTGAGTTGTTCCAAGAGTGTAATCGCCATCTGGTTGACCAGCGACCGCTAAAGCATCCGTTATACCCAATATTCTCTCTGGAGCAAAATGCAAAGGGATTGCAATGGCGTTTGTTGCGATATGTACATTATCCAAAATCAATTCGAGGTAAATACGATCATCAAATAAGGAAGTGAGAGTCATGCCACCAATTCTGTGATGAATGGGCCGCATAGCAGAAAAGAAATGTGTTACAACAGTTGCTCCATTGTCTATTGCAGATTTAGTGATCATGTCATCTGCGTCTGAGTGTCCAATCGCGGCGATTACACCTTGAGATTTTAAGAAAGAGATAGATTCCATTGCACCAGGCAGTTCAGGTGCAATAGTTATCATTTTTATCCAACCAGCACCTTGAGTTAGAAGTTCTTGGATTTCTGAAACATTTGGCGAGGATAGAAACTCTGGATTATGAGCCCCGCAGAAAATTTCTGATAAGTAAGGTCCTTCGAGGTGTATTCCTGCGATGTTTAGCAATGGAAGCTGCCCGACTAAAGAAAGTATTTGCTTACTAAGCACTGGGATCGGAGCGGCGATATAACTAGCAATAACTGATGTTGAACCGTGTTTGAGGTGAAAGGCCGCAGCCTGGTTTGCCGCTCCAGAGTCCTCATCAAAGAAGTGAAACCCATTGCCTCCATGGCAATGTACATCCACGAACCCTGGAACCACGAAATTTGCGGTGAAATCGGGCTTTGCGGATGTAGCTAAAGAAATGGCGGCTATTTTTCCATCGACTACATGGATATCAGCATCATTCGTAATGCTTTGGCTGTCGACAAGTTGTTTTGCCCGAATAATCAAGATATAAGTTCGCTTCCGGTGTTGGCATCGACCAATATTGTGACATCTGGATGACTTTTCAGAAGAGTTATGGGGTAAAGAACGGATTCTTTTTCCTCTACGAATTGACGAATAGCTTCATGTTGCCTACTTCCACCATCTGCAAAAAGTCGAACTTGCTTTGCAGCTAGAATGTGTTTCATCCCAATAGTTACTGCGAGTGTCGGAAAATCAGAGAATCTTCCGTGATTACCGCGCAAGGCATTTATCGTTATCGTCTCTGGTGCTAAAACCACAACTCTGGTTCCGCTTTGCCGAAATTCATCTAGTGGAATGGAGCCGTATCTAGAAACAGGTGGTTCATTGAAAGCGATATGCCCGTGAACCCCGATGCCTCCATAGCAGGTGTGGATTTGACCATTCTTTGAAATGAAATTATCGATTCGGTTAATATCGAAGGGATCTGGAATTACCCAATCTTGCTCTTTGAGTCTCAAATCGGAATCTATAGAATCAAGAAATTTTTCAAATTGTCCTCGAAAACTTAAGTGGTGAGAGCTCGGAATGGGTCGGCCTTGCCAGTCCAAATATTCATCCATCAGAACTATGCGCAGATTTCTCATAGAAAGTTTTTTGTTATTGATTTCAGCGGCAATCAAGGGATACTGCGCCGTAGGTCCGATCGGCAAAATCAAATTTAGGGTTTCACTAGAGGCCTGCGCCTGCTCCAACTGCTGAATAAAACTTTGCGTAAAGGCGCGATAAACATCGCCGGGTTCTGGAACTACCTTCACTCGAGCTCGGGTCACTGCCTCACCCTATTTCCCGGCTTGGCCAATCCAACGGGATTATCAAATCGTTATAAAAAATGGGTCAAAAAGTTATTGACGGTCATGCCTGGGCAGAGAAGACTGCTCCCGATTCAGAGGTCAGACCTCTGAACAGGCGAACCAGCCGGCCCAACTAAGGAGCGCAGTGGTCAGATACGGAATTATCGGCATTGGCGCGATGGGCCGTGAGCACGCGGAAAATCTAAAGAATATTCCTGGCGCGCAGGTTGTGGCCGTGAGCGATCCGAATCAAGGCTCTATTGAGCAAGCAAAATCCCTGATTGGAAATGAATTAAAAACCTTTAGTGATCACCGTCAGCTTTTGGAATCTGATGAGATCGATGCAGTCATAATTGCTACTCCAAATTTCACTCACGTAGACATCTTGGAAGACGCGCTTCAAACTAACCTTGCGGTATTCATAGAAAAACCTCTCTGCACAACTATCGAAGATTGTAAAAAAGTTATTGATTGGTCAAAAGATCGCAAAAGTTTAGTTTGGATGGGTCTGGAATACCGGTATATGCCACCGGTAGCCGAATTAATAAACATTGTTCATGATGATGGAGTTGGGAAAGTTCATCAAGTTTCAATTAGAGAACATCGTGAACCGTTTTATCCCAAAGTAGACAATTGGAACCGTTTTACTGAAAAAACCGGTGGAACATTAGTTGAAAAGTGTTGTCATTATTTCAACTTAATGGATCACATAACAGGAGAAAATCCGGTACGAGTATTTGCATCGGGTGCTCAGCGTGTTAATTTCTTAGATGAAAAATACGATGGCAAAGCAGCGGACATGTTGGATAGCGCATATGTGATCCTTGAGTATCCAAGTGGTGCACGTGCGATGCTTGATTTGTGCATGTTTGTGGAAAACACTTTAGATAAAGAGCATATTTCCGTTGTGGGAGATGAAGGTAAAGTTGAATCGTTTCTCCCATCACTTGAATTAAGGTATGGAAAAAGAGCTGATGTAGGTAATTTTGAAAATTGGGATCACAGGGCATCAGAAGCAAAAGGAATTGAACGGCGAAAAGTTTGGAACCCTGAGATTAAATATCAAGGTTTTCATTACGGCGCTTCATTTATCGAGCACACAAAATTCCATAAAGCGATTGAAACAGGCTCTTTAACCCCTGATGTGAGCTTAGAAGAGGGTTTGCGCAGCGTGGCTACTGGTTTGGCAGCTCAAAAG
>CAYRXG010000038.1:0-8492 GCA_964428285.1 uncultured Clavibacter sp. | reverse complement strand
AGCCATCAGCAGCATTGTCTGATGAGCTACCGCAACCGGTGAGAATCAAAGCGAACGCTGCAATCACTGCAGAGATCGCTAGACGACGATTCTTCATACTTTTTACCCTTTCGAAAGTAAGTATTTTCTTCGATACAGGACGAGTGTCCTGATTGAGTGAAGCGGAAACTACTCTGGAAAGATAGAAATAGGAATATGGAGCTAGAAACTCTGTGCGGTTATTCCCGCGTAATTAGATCTCTTTGGACCCCATGGAGATAACGTTTGGATAAATTTCAACGTCCTTGGGGGAGTTGGAGTCAGTAACCTTGGCTAGGTGTCCAGAACTGACCAGCTTTCACCGCAGGGGTCGGTGGCCCATGCCATAGCCGAAGTCATAGCAACTGCCGTTGCTCACGGTTCTCTAAGTGGCGATCAGGCGTTAAAGATTTCGAAAGCTTTTGCAGAAAATAACTATGAAACTTTAATTCAACTGGAGCGACCGAAGAATAGAGATCACGGTGATTATGCAAGTTCAATCTCACTTGCGCTGGCAAAGAGTGAAGGCAAGAAACCTATTGAGATTGCCAATCTAGTTAAAGCAGGACTTTCTAGTTCGGAGTACGGAAAGCTATTTGCAGATATTTCAATTGCTGGCCCAGGATTTATTAATCTAACTTTAAACAAGAGCAGCCAAGGCGCAATTGTCAATCAAATTCTTAACGAGAATAGTAATTTTGGAAAAGTTAAGGTCTTGTCAGGAATATCTATCAATCTAGAATTTATAAGCGCTAATCCGACTGGACCACTTCATCTTGGTCACACCAGATGGGCTGCTGTTGGTGATGCTTTGGCAAGTGTCTTAGCTGCAGCAGGTGCGAGTGTTACGCGCGAGTTCTATATCAATGATCGCGGCAATCAGATGGATTTATTCGGCGCTTCAATTCGTGCTGCTGTTCTTGGAATTCCGCGTCCAGAGGATGGCTATCAAGGTGAATACATTGCGGAGTTAGGAAAGCTTATTGATGCGCAACATCCTGAATTCAGAAACTTATCTGAAGCAGAGGCAGTAATTGCATATCGCGAAGCTGGTTATGCCCTGCAATTGCAACAACAAAAAGATGTACTAGGAAATTTTGGTACTCATTTTGATATTTGGTTCTCGGAGAGAAGTCTTCATGAGAGCGATGCCTGGGAAAAGTCGTTGGCAAAATTGAAGTCACAAGGTCATGTATATGAAAATGAAGGTGCGATCTGGCTCAGGACTACGGACTTTAAAGATGATAAGGATCGAGTCCTGGTTAAATCCGGCGGGGAACTAACTTATTTCGCCTCTGATACTGCTTATTATCTAGATAAACGTGCCCGCGGTTTTGATATCTGTATTTACATGTTGGGCGCTGATCATCATGGCTATGTTGGCAGATTAAAGACAACTGCAGCTTGTGCCGGCGATGATCCGGATTACAACATCGAGATATTAATTGGCCAGATGGTGAAGATTATTGAAGGTGGCGAAGAACTAAAGCTATCTAAGCGCGCTGGAACAATTATTACCTTAGAAGAACTGGTCGAAAAAGTTGGAGTAGATGCAGCTCGCTATACGCTAATTCGATATCCAGTAGATACTCCAATGACCATGGATGTTGATTTACTTAAGCGACGTACCAATGAAAATCCGGTCTATTACGTCCAATATGCGCATGCGCGGATCTCAGCTTTGCTACGTAATGCTGATGAATTGGGAATTAAATATGGAATAGATTTTTTCAATCCCGAACTCTTAGAGCATCAACGTGAACGCGAATTGCTTGGTGGATTAGCTCAATTTCCAGAAGTGATTACAAACGCAGCCGAGTTGCGCAGTCCTCATAAAATCGCGCGCTATATTGAAGATTTAGCAACTCTTTATCATGGTTTTTATAGTGATTGCAGAGTCTTACCAATGGGCGATGAAAAACCAAGTGAGATACATCAGACTCGTGCAACTCTTTGTGCCGCGACAATGCAGGTAATTTCCAATGGTTTAACGTTATTGGGCGTTAGCTCTCCGGAGCGGATGTGACAATGAGCGAGCTATCAGCAAAAATCTGGTCAAAAAATGCCAAGAGAGTAAATGAGCAATTAGAAATAGGTGGCTGTAAAGCTTCAGATCTAGTTGCAAAATATGGATCGCCCATCTTTATTTTTGACGAAGATGACTTTCGTACCCGAGCAATAAATTGGAAGAGCGAATTAAGTAAAGCATTTACTGCTAATCACGGTTCAGTTATATACGCAGCCAAGGCTTTTCTATGTGTTGAAGTTGCCAAGATTATTGATGAACTTGGAATTGGTTTGGATGTATGCACAGGAGGAGAGTTAGCAGTTGCCAAGGCTGCAAAATTCCCTCCGAATCGCATCGAGATGCACGGAAACAATAAATCAGAGCGCGAGATTGCAGCTGCCATGGAATATGGAGTGGGAAGAATCGTTGTTGATTCAATGCAGGAAATTGAACGTGTAGCTCGGCTGGCAAAAGAGAGAAATCACGTTCAAGAGATATTAATTAGATTAACTCCCGGCGTTGAAGCTCATACCCATGAATATATTTCTACGGCCCACGAAGATGTGAAATTTGGTTTTTCGATAGCCTCCGGCGCAGCCTGGCGAGCAGTTACTGATATTGAAGCAGCCACTTCACTTAAGTTGACTGGCGTTCATGCTCACATTGGCTCACAGATATTTAATGATGAAGCATTTCGGGAAACTGCCTCTCGCTTAATCGATTTCATGGGGAGATTTGCCAAAGAGTTCCATCGAGAATTGCTAGATTTAAATCTTGGTGGCGGTTTCGGAGTTCCCTATATTGATTCGGATAATCCAATTACACCTGCAGAAATGCTTTCCCAAATCTCAAATGTTGTAATTCAAGAATCAAAAAAGGTAAATATTTCAGTACCGAGAATTTCAATTGAACCAGGAAGAGCCATAGCGGGGCCTTCCATGACCACTATTTATACGGTAGGTACAACTAAAGAAGTTGAACTTGAAAACGGTAAATTCAGACTTTATGTAGCAGTTGATGGCGGAATGAGTGACAACATCAGAACTGCACTTTATGGCGCGCAATACATTGCAGAAATTGCTAGCCGAAGATCTGTTAGCAAATCAAGAGATTGTCGAGTGGTCGGAAAGCATTGCGAAACTGGTGATATTTTGATTAACAGCATAGAACTGCCGAGTGATATTTCACCTGGCGATTTACTTGCGATCCCAGTAACTGGCGCTTACGGCAGGAGCATGGCCAGTAATTACAATCATGTTCCAAGACCAGGGGTAATTTCAGTTGTTAACGGTAGTGCTCGTACCATTATCCGAAGTGAGACTGAGGCAGATCTTCTTGCACTAGAAGTTTCTGAATCAGCCAATCCGATTGGGGAGCAGAAGTGAGTGAAGTCAAAAGCGAACTAGCTATCGGTTTAATAGGCTGTGGCATAGTCGGCTCGCAAGTTGTAAGACTCATTGAAGAAGATTCCGGTGATTTTGCTGCCCGCTCAGGAGCAAAACTTCGTATTAAGAAAATTGCGGTTCGAGATTTAAATGCAAAACGCGAAGGAATTGATAAAAATATTTTGACAGATGATGCAAAGTCGGTAGTGAATGATCCAGAGATCGACATCATCATTGAAGTAATGGGTGGACTTGAGCCCGCAAGAGAACTTCTAATGACCGCAATTAAAAATGGTAAATCTGTTATTACAGCTAATAAGGCGCTCTTGGCTCATCACGGCGCTGAACTTTTTGAAGCAGCAGATAAGAATGGTGTAGATCTTTATTATGAAGCCGCAGTTGGCGGTGCGATTCCAATTTTGCGCCCGCTACGAGAGTCCATTGTTGGTGACCACGTTCATCGTGTTATGGGAATCGTAAATGGAACAACAAATTACATTTTGACCAAAATGGATGAATCTGGAAGTGATTTTGCAACCGCACTCTCAGAGGCTCAAGCACTTGGTTTTGCTGAAGCTGATCCGACTGCCGATGTTGAGGGAACTGATGCGGCAGCTAAAGCCGCAATTTTGGCAGGATTGGCTTTCCATACTCGGGTAAATATTAAAGATGTTTCTTGTGAAGGAATTACAAAAATTTCTGCGCGAGATGTTGCAGTTGCACACGACATAAACCATGTCATCAAGTTACTTGCTATTGCCGAAGTCAGCACGAGTAGCAATATTGAGGAAATTACGATTCGAGTTCATCCAACTCTGATACCAAGGCAACATCCTCTCGCTTCAGTTCGAGGTGCATTCAATGCAATATTTGTGGAAGCAGAATCTGCCGGTGAATTAATGTTTTATGGCCGTGGCGCAGGTGGAGCACCAACTGCAAGCGCTGTGTTAGGTGATTTAATTGCAATTGCAAGAAATAAAACTCGTGGCGGAGAAGGTCATGGCGAGAGCGATTACGTACAACTGCGACTAGCTGATCGAGGAAATGTCTTAACAAGATATCTAATTCGTATGGATGTGGCAGATAAACCAGGCGTTCTGGCAACTGTCGCTCAGATTTTTGCTGCGAATAATGTTTCAATTGAGACAGTTCGCCAATCCGGCCAGGGCGCAAGTGCTGAATTAATTCTGATGACCCATAAAGCAAAAGAGAGCGCACTTGCTGCGACTGTTTCAGCTCTGGCAAAGAGCGATGTCGTAAAGAACGTTGAGAGCGTGTTGCGTGTCGAAGGTGGTCAAGAGTGAAACTCTTTAGCGGCAAAGGTGCACACCAATGGCGCGGTGTAATTGAGGAATATCGAAAACATCTACCGGTAAGTAAGAAAACTCCCGTCATAACTTTAAATGAAGGTGGAACCCCGCTGGTTTTAGCAGAGAAATTGTCTGCAGAGCTAGGTAATGAAATTTGGTTAAAAGTTGAAGGCAATAATCCAACTGGATCTTTTAAAGATAGAGGAATGACAGTCGCGATATCCAAGGCCGCTGAAGATGGAGCAAAAGCGGTTATTTGCGCTTCAACAGGTAATACAAGTGCTAGCGCTGCTGCATATGCAGTTAAAGCTGGGATGACGCCGGTTGTTTTAGTTCCGCAAGGGAAAATCGCGATGGGCAAATTAGCGCAAGCAATTGCTCACGGATCAAAATTGATACAGGTCGATGGAAATTTTGATGATTGTTTAACTTTGGCTCGCGAACTCTCTGAAAAATATCCAGTCTCGCTAGTTAATTCGGTTAATCCCTTTCGAATAGAAGGACAGAAAACCGCATCATTCGAAGTAGTAGATGCATTAGGAAGTGCACCAGATATTCATGTTTTGCCAGTTGGTAATGCTGGAAATATCACTGCTTATTGGAAAGGCTATGTCGAGTACATCGGAGCTGTTAGATCTAGGCCAGCTATGTGGGGTTTTCAGGCTGCAGGTGCGGCACCAATAGTTAAAGGTGAAATTGTTAAGAATCCGGAAACAATTGCAACCGCAATTCGAATTGGAAATCCAGCTTCCTGGCAACAAGCAATTGCAGCTCGCGATGAGTCAAAGGGATTGATTGATGCAGTTACCGATGACGAGATTTTAAGCGCATATCGAAAACTTGCTTCAGAAGAAGGAGTTTTTGTTGAACCTTCTAGTGCCGCTGGAATCGCTGGTTTAATCAAATATCAGAAGGCAGGAAAATTGCCTAAAGATAAGCAGATCGTCGTGACAGTCACTGGCAATGGATTAAAGGATGTGCAGTGGGTATTAGAGGGAGCGCCAGCTCCAATCGTGGTGCCAGTCGATGTTAAACGTGCGGCTGAAGTGATTGGATTGGCTTAACTATGGCCCGTGGATTTAAAGATCGATTAACTTATAAAGCAACTCCGATACAGGTCACTGTTCCGGCATCATCAGCAAACCTTGGTCCAGGCTTTGATGTGATGGGCTTAGCTCTCGAACTGCGAGATATTTATGTTGCACAAATCTTGGACGAAGAAGTATTTGATGTCGATGTAACAGGTGAAGGTGCGCAAGAAGCCAAACTTGATGGCAAACATTTAGTCATTAAATCTATGATGCGTGGTTTTGAATTTATGGGAGGCAAACCAAGAGGAATTGCGTTACGCGCGCTTAATCAAATCCCTCACGGTAAGGGACTTGGATCATCTGCCGCTGCAATTGTCGGTGGACTTAATCTTGCAAGATCTTTAGTTCTCTCGGGTAATTCACTAATGAGTGATGAGGATTTAATTGCGCTTGCTACCGACATTGAAGGCCATCCAGATAATGTTGCAGCTGCAGCACTTGGTGGAGCAACAATTTCTTGGATGGAAGATCGAGTTGGAGTCCCAACAGGTTGCGCTGCCAGAATCTCAGTCGATCAATCAATACGCGCACTTTTACTTGTGCCAAATACCCAACTTTCAACTGGCAAAGCTCGAAAGATGTTGCCAGAGACAATTCCACACAAAGAAGCAGTTATGAATACTGGAAGAGCTGCGCTCTTGGTTCACGCGCTCTCCCAAAGACCAGACCTCTTATTTGCGGCGACTGAAGATTTTCTCCATCAGAAATATCGAAAAGAAGGAATGCCTAAATCAATTGATCTAGTAAATAAATTGAGATCTGCAGGTGTTGCAGCGATGATCTCCGGAGCCGGCCCAACTGTCTTGGTGCTTCATAACAGCACAGCCGCAGAAAGAGACGACATTATTAAGAGCGCAGGGTCGGCCTTCCAGCCAATGGATTTGGAGCTGTCACCATCTGGCGCAACCGTCTCTAACGCCTAGCTTCGGACTCAAGTTTGGTAGCAGAAGAATTCCTGATTTTGCCTACTAACGAAGGGCTGATACATTTTCCTGGTCCGGCGGTATTCGAGCCGAGTCTCTAATCCAAAACTTTTCGGTTTCACACCGATCCGATAGCAAATTAGATGTAATCCAAAACAAATTAGTTAAAAACTAGAGAAAAGAAAGTTAGATGGCAGAAACCAATACACGTGCCCGGCGAGAATCAGGCGAGCTTTCAGCATTGCTACTTCCGGAATTAAGAAAGATAGCGACAAATCTTGGCATTGAAGGTGCAAGTGATCTTAAGAAGCCAGATTTAGTTCAAGCTATTGCTGATTTACAGGCAGCGAATCGAGAAGCAGCGCGAGCCGAACGTGAAGCGCGACGTGCAGCGAGAATGCAACGCAGAAATAAAAATTCAAATGAAAAAGATGAAGACGGCGAATCAGGCGATGACGAAGCTCCGGAAAACAACTCAGGGAATTCCGGACAAGATTCAAGAGGTAATGATTCGAGAAATAATGAAGAGGGCGATGATCGAGAATGGCGTCGCGATCGCCATCGTGGACGCGACCGTCACAGAGATCGGGGCAGAGATCGCGAACGCGAAATTGTCATCTCCGAAGATGATGTCCTACTTCCAGTAGGTGGACTATTAGACATTTTGGAGAACTATGCATTTATTCGAACGGGTGGATATCTGCCTGGACCTAATGATGTCTATGTTTCATTAAGCCAAGTTCGTCGTTACGGACTTCGTAAAGGTGATGTCGTTACCGGACAAGTTCGCCAACCACGTGAAGGTGAACGTCGTGAAAAATTCAATGCGCTAGTACGTGTAGATACCGTAAATGGTATGGACCCAGAGACCGCGAAAGATCGCGTTGAATTTTCAAAACTCGTTCCACTCTATCCACAAGAACGACTACGACTTGAGACTGAGCCAAATGTTCTAACTACTCGAGTTATTGATTTGATTTCACCAATCGGCAAAGGTCAACGTGGCTTGATCGTTTCACCGCCAAAAGCAGGTAAGACAATGGTCTTACAGTCGATCGCAAATGCCATTACAACTAACAACCCAGAGTGTCACTTGATGGTTGTCCTTGTTGACGAGCGTCCTGAAGAAGTTACCGATATGCAACGATCTGTAAAGGGAGAAGTTATTGCCTCTACTTTTGATCGACCTGCAGATGATCACACCACTGTTGCCGAATTGGCAATCGAAAGAGCAAAACGTCTTGTTGAACTAGGTCATGATGTTGTAGTTCTTCTTGATTCAATTACTCGCTTAGGTCGCGCTTACAACATTGCAGCACCCGCATCTGGACGAATTCTTTCCGGAGGTGTTGATTCCGCAGCACTGTATCCACCTAAGAAATTCTTTGGCGCTGCAAGAAATATTGAGGAAGGTGGCTCACTAACAATTTTAGCTACCGCTCTTGTTGAGACTGGTTCGAAGATGGATGAAGTTATCTTCGAAGAATTTAAAGGAACAGGCAACATGGAGTTGAAACTTGATCGCAAGTTCGCAGATAAGCGAATCTTCCCAGCGGTCGATGTTGATGCATCAGGCACTCGAAAAGAAGAAATTCTCATGGGACCTGAAGAATTAAATATTGTCTGGAAATTACGACGTGTTCTACATGCACTTGATTCACAGCAAGCGCTCGAACTATTGCTAGAGAAGATGAAGGGCACCAAGTCCAACGTCGAATTCTTGATGCAGGTGCAGAAGACCACAGTTGGGCCAGATC
>CAYRXG010000037.1:0-8670 GCA_964428285.1 uncultured Clavibacter sp. | reverse complement strand
GCGGCATTCCGATTTTTAATCGGTTGTATATAACCTGTGCAACTTTTGGAAAATCATCCGGGATTCCTTCAGATTCGACGAGGGAGGCAATCGTAAGCAATTCGTAGCTGGTGAAATCCGAGTCTTTCCATTCAATACCATTTGTAGCCACTATGAATCGATCCACCATCCTCTGCATTATTTCTGCGGCGCTCTCACCTTTTTCTATAGAATAAAACGCTGGGTAAAGTAAACCTTCGGCTCGGTTTGAATCCTTTTTATTTCTCTGGAATTCTCTAGGTAAACTCAAACTCCTAATCGCTTCGGATATTTCATTTCTTGTATAACCAAATTTCAATAATTCATCTTTTACCTCTTGAACGCGAGATCCATCCCTGACTCGCACAAGATTGACTATGCGATCTGGATCCAAAAGTTGTTCCAAGGCGACTTTTGCTGGAATCTTGGTATTTAAGCGATGTTCACCTGGCGCGATTCGATTACTTTCTGGATTTGCAACAGCAACACGAAAATAGGAAAGCGAGGATTTCACAACATCATTCTCAAAAAGAATCTCACCAATCTGCGAACCCGTGGCTCCCGAAGGAATTTCAATAATAATTTCCGGTCCCGATTGACCGCTTGAATAATCAGGTGCCGAAGTGGGACCAGGGGCGATTTCTCTCAAGCCAAAGGTGAAGAGCAAGATAAAGATGCCAGCAGCGCCAATTCTCCTTATCGCGACTTTAGACAGATTCACCAAAGAATCCTCCCAAGTTCCTCTCTCCATTGAGCGCAAATTCCAAGATCTCTGCCGCCGCTATCGCATCAATTCCATACTTTTGGACCAAATCCTTCTTCAAGTTCGCGGAAGTTGTAGTCAAACGCTCGTCAACTAGGAAAACAGGGGCAAGATTGAGAGCTTTGATTTTTAAGGCAAATTGGCGGACAGAGTTTGCAGATTGACCCTCTAGGCCACCAAGGTGCTTCGGGAGCCCTAAATAGATAACCGAGATCATATTTTGGTTCGCTATTTCCTGAATTTTTTCAAAAATCTCTTCAATTGAATATGAACCAATAGGAGTTATGGCAATGCCGGATGGATCTGCCGATGCAATGCCAATACGTTGCGTTCCAAAATCAATACCAAGTTTTATACCTAAACCCATATCTTCAACTGACAAGTTTTGCTTGAACAGCATTTACCGCTTCGGCCAATTTATCTCTATGCGGACCTCCGCCTTGAGCGAAATCATCTTTACCGCCACCGCCGCCGCCCAGAATTGCTGAGGCAATTTTAGCCAATTCACCTGCCTTAATACCTTTAGCTTTTGCAGCCTGACTAACTGATACGACAATTAGTAATCTATCGCCAGATAGAGCTGAAAGTAAGCTCACATGGCTCTCATCTTTACCCTGTCGTTGTATTGCCAATTGAC
The DNA here is from genome assembly GCA_964428285.1 of uncultured Clavibacter sp. GTDB lineage: Bacteria > Actinomycetota > Actinomycetes > Nanopelagicales > Nanopelagicaceae > MAG-120802. The sequence continues at coordinate 7,252 of CAYRXG010000037.1, read as the reverse complement.
GTAAATCATCTGGATCAACTTCATAATCAAAGTTATGGTGCAGGAATTTCACATCTGCTATCGACTTAATTTTTGACTCTTTTGTCAGCTCGTCTTCAGCCCTTTTCCTACGGTACTGCCTGATTTCCTTTTCCATCTCCTTAACGCGCAAAACTAGATCTGATATCCGCTCGGGTAAATCTTCGACCTTCGAACCTTTTATAACCTCAGTAAGTGAATTTAAGAGAACATGCTCTTTTGCTAGAAACCGAAAAGCATCTACTCCAACTAATGCTTCAACACGTCTTACGCCGGCGCCAATAGAGGATTCTGAGAGAATCTTAATTAGACCTAGCTGACCCGATCGAGAGACATGAGTTCCGCCGCACAATTCCTTGGCCCAATCTCCGACGCTAACTACTCGAACTCTCTCCCCGTATTTCTCACCAAAGAGCGCCATGGCTCCCATAGCTTTCGCTTCATCAATTGACATCACCTGAGAAGAAACTTCAAGGTCCTTTTCAAGAAGATCATTAACTTTGTTTTCGACTTCATCAATAATTGATTTAGGAACTGCGCCGGTCGCAGGGAAATCGAAACGAAAGCGCCCTGGTGCATTTTCTGAGCCCGCTTGTGTTGCTGTCTCTCCTAAAAGTTCTCTAAAAGCTTTATGAACCATATGAGTTGCTGTGTGAGCTCTAGAAATTCCTAATCTTCTTTCAAAATCAATCGCAGCATGAACTAATTCGCCAGTTGCAACCTCTCCCTCACGAATTATTCCTCTATGTACGATAAGTCCTGGAATTGGCGTTTGAACATCATCAACTTCAATTAGAGCACCATTGGGACCAGTGATAAACCCGGAATCAGCTAGCTGGCCGCCACCTTCTGCGTAAAACGGAGTTCTATCGATTACCAATTCGATCTCTGAACCTTGAGCTGCACTCTTTACATTTTTGCCGTCGACCAAAATTCCCAAAACTGAACCTTCGCTTGTTGTCCTCTCGTAACCAACGAATTCCAAACGCTTTGCGTTATCAGCAATAATTTTGAATTCGGACAAATCTGTGTGTCCAGTTCGCTTCAACTTGGCATCACTCTTGGCGCGTTCTTTTTGTTCTCTCATTAAACGCTTGAAACCTTCAGCATCAATCTGCAGGCCCTCTTCCGCAGCCATCTCTAAAGTTAGATCAAACGGAAACCCGAAAGTATCATGTAGCTTGAAAACATCTTCTCCCGGCAAAGTCTTCTCTTTCATTGTTTTCATTTTCGAAACTGCTTGATCGAATATCTGGGTTCCACTTCTTAAAGTTGAAAGAAAAGTTGATTCTTCGGCTGCCGCAACCTTACAAATTCTCTCGCTTTCTAATGAAAGTTCTGGATATTGAGGAGACATGGCTTCAATTGAACTCTTTATTAATTCTTCTAGGTTTCCGTCGGGCGCTCCGAGTAGCCTCATGTTTCTTACAGTGCGGCGCATCATTCTTCTTAAGACGTATCCTCGACCTTCATTTCCTGGGATGACACCATCTCCGATCAGCATCAAAGCCGTCCTTGCGTGATCTGCGACGACTCTAAGTGAGATATCGTTTTTTGCATCTTTTCCATAAGCCACTTGTGATATTTCAGAAGCTTTTCTCAAGATATGTGAAGTTGTGTCAATTTCATAAATATTGTCAACGCCTTGAAGTAAAGCAGCGGTGCGCTCTAGGCCCATTCCGGTATCGATATTTTTAGCAGGAAGTTCTCCAAGTATTGGAAAATCTTCTTTTCCGCTTCCAGCACCACGAATATTTTGCATAAATACAAGGTTCCAAATCTCAAGATATCTATCCTCGTCCGCAATCGGCCCGCCTTCTTTGCCGTATTCAGGTCCGCGATCGAAATAAATCTCAGAACATGGTCCGCAGGGCCCTGGCACGCCCATTGACCAGAAATTGTCGGACATGCCACGCCGTTGAATTCGCTCTGCTGGAATTCCAATCTTCTTATTCCATATGTTCGCTGCTTCATCATCGTCATGAAAGACGGTTACCCATAATTTATCTTCTGCAAAACCAAAACCACCATCGCCCTGCGGCTTAGTCAGAAGTTCCCAAGCTAGCTCGATTGCGCCCTCTTTGAAATAATCTCCAAAAGAGAAGTTACCGCACATTTGAAAAAACGACCCATGTCTCGTTGTTTTTCCAACCTCATCAATATCAAGAGTTCTCACGCATTTTTGAATAGAGGTGGCGCGACGATAAGGAGGCGTAATTTCACCTAAAAAATATGGCTTGAATGGAACCATGCCGGCATTTACAAGGAGCAAATTGGGATCGTTCAGAATTAAAGAAGCAGAAGGTACAACAGTATGTGTTAAACCTTTGGAATTTCCATTCTCAAAGAATTTAAGCCATCGATTCCGTATTTCCAGGGAGTTCACGAACTTTAGAACTCCTCGTCATCAACGAATCTTGTCTTCTCTGCCTTTTTGCTCTTTTTACGTTTTTTCTTACGCAATTGTGCAGCAGTGAGAACGGCTCCTGCTGCTTTCATCGCAATTTGATTTTTATCCAAAAAAGTATTTGTTGATTCGGCAATTTTTGTACTAATTTCATCAATAGAACGAGTGACTTTGTTGATGCTTTCCAGCGGCCCATTAACTAGTTCAACAGTTGTTGTAACTTCGGTTAACAGCGGTGTGGTTTCATTTGAGATATTCCGAACAGCTGTACCTACCTCGTCAATGGCTCGGCCCAATCTAATTACTGCATATGCCAGCGCAATAGCGATTACCAATAGCGAACTAGCCGCAATGATTCCTGCAATCCCACCCGCGCTCATACCCAAACTCTATCTGTTATTGATTTTCTTTAGGTTCTGGTTTCGCATCAACACCGCTCTCTTTTCGCTGGGCAGGTGTTATTGGAGTCGGCGCGCCGGTAAGTGGATCTCCACCACTTGCAGTCTTTGGGAAAGCAATTACTTCTCGGATTGATTCAGCTCCAGCTAACAATGCGCAAAGACGGTCGAGACCTAAGGCAATACCACCATGAGGCGGCGGCCCGTAATTGAATGCCTCCAGCAAGAAACCAAATTTACTTTCAGCTTCTGCCTTAGATAAGCCAATGACATTAAATACCCTGCTTTGAACATCACTTCTATGGATTCGAATCGAACCGCCACCAATTTCGCTTCCATTTAGAACAATGTCATAGGCGTATGCCAAAGCAGTTTCCGGATCTTTATCGAAAGAATCTTCAAATTCCGGCTTAGGGCCAGTAAAGGGATGGTGCACTGCAGTCCAGCCACCACTATCGGTTTTTTCAAACATGGGCGCATCAACAACCCAGAGGAACTTCCAATCCTTTTCATTAATTAAATTTTTTCGTGATCCGATTTCTAAACGCACAGCTCCTAAGAGATTCAAAGAAGTGAATCTATCGCCTGCAGCAAAAAAGATTGCATCTCCTTTAGAGGCACCTACAAAATCTGCGATTCCCGCAGACTCCTTCTCTGATAAATTCTTTGCGACTGGTCCGCCGAGAGTTCCATCTTCTTGAACCAAAATATAGGCAAGACCTTTCGCGCCACGAGCCTTGGCCCAATCCTGCCAAGCATCTAACTCACGTCTAGGTGAAGAAGCTCCACCAGGCATGACTACGGCTCCGACATACGGCGCTTGAAATACTCTGAAAGAAGTTTCTTTAAAGAAATCTGTCACATCCACAAGTTCTAATCCAAATCTCAAGTCAGGTTTATCTGACCCAAAACGAGTCATTGCTTCGTGATAAGTCATCCGCGGTATTGATCCGGGAATTTCATATTGAACTACTTCACTAAATACACGTCGTAATACTTTCTCGGCTACAGCAATAACATCCTCTTGATCAACAAAAGACATTTCTATATCCAGTTGCGTAAATTCCGGTTGTCGATCAGCGCGAAAATCCTCATCCCGGAAACATCTGGCAATCTGGTAGTACTTCTCCATTCCTGCTACCATCAAAAGCTGTTTAAAAAGTTGAGGTGATTGTGGCAACGCGTACCACGTACCAGGCTGTAATCTGACTGGAACTAAGAAATCTCGAGCACCCTCAGGTGTGGAACGAGTCAAATAAGGTGTTTCAATTTCAAGAAACTCTTCCCTCGTCATCACCTCTCGAATTAATTGAGTAACTTTTGATCGAAGCCTGAGAGCTTTAGCTTGTTCATCGCGTCGAAGATCTAGGTAGCGATACTTCAATCGAACCTCTTCGCTCACATTCACTTTTTCGCCTGAATCGACAGGAAATGGCAACGGAGCGGCTTCACTTAATACTTCTAGTTGCTTACAAATAACTTCAATCTCACCTGTCGGCGAATTGGGGTTTTCATTTCCGGCAGGTCTCTTTGCGACTTCACCAACAATTTTCACGCACCATTCAGCGCGTAGCGTTGCTGCAATGGATTCATCTGAGATTACAACTTGCACTATTCCAGATGAATCTCGTAAATCAATAAAGGCTACTCCGCCGTGATCTCTTCTTCTTGATACCCACCCAGCAAGAACCACACTCTTGCCTGCATCACTGGCTCGCAAAGAACCAGCTAAATTTTCGCGAAGCATAATTCCTTTCTATAACCGCTTTATGAAGAGATGCGCTTCATTTCCGAAACTAAGGAGCCAAGAGTAATCGAAATCTCGTTTCCATCTGACATCTTTTTTAACTTGCCTGAGTCCGAATTGATCTCGTCGTCACCGAGAACCAATACATAATGAGCCGACAATTTATCTGCAGCTTTCATGCTTCCTTTCAATGCACGGTCGCCATAGGAAATATCAGCTACAAAGCCGCCAATTCGAACTTCATTTGCGAGTTCAATCGCTCTCATGCGAGCATTTTCGCCAATTGGGATAATGAAGAGATCAAGATACTGACGGTCAGCCAGCTCGAAACCTTCTGCCTCTAATGCAAGAAGTGTTCTATCAATTCCCAAACCAAATCCAATTCCGGAAAGAGATTGACCTCCCAAAGTCTCCATAAGTCCGTCATATCTGCCGCCTCCACAGATGGTGGCCTGTGCGCCCAATTGATTATGAACAAATTCAAAAGCTGTTCCAGTGTAGTAATCCAATCCTCGAACCATCATTGGATCAATCTCAAAGTTAATGCCTATGCTGCGCAAGGCAGACTGCACTTTTTCAAATTTTTCTTTACTCTCATCGGATAAATAGTCCAAAAGCAAAGGGGCGCCTTGGAGCTTATTTTGAATATCACTTCTTTTGTCATCGAAAATGCGAAGTGGATTCTTATTAACTCTAGCTCTGGTCTCTTCGTCAAGGTCCACATTTGAAAGAAATTTCAGTAAATCGTCGCGGTGCTTCTTGCGACTTTCTGAATCCCCCAACGAAGATATTTTTAGATTAAAATTTTTCAAACCCATCTTTGAGAAGGCTCGATGGGCAACGCTTATTACCTCGGCATCAATTAAGGGATCATCAATTCCTACTGCTTCAATCCCAAATTGATAAAACTGGCGGTATCTACCAGCTTGCGGACGTTCTGCTCTAAAAAAAGGACCTTTGTAGAAAACCTTCACTGGTAATTGCCCGCGATCTAATCCATGTTCAATAATTGAACGGATGACTCCTGCTGTACCTTCGGGACGTAACGTTATTGATCTACCGCCACGATCCTCAAATGTATACATTTCCTTACTAACGACATCTGTAGTTTCGCCAACTCCACGAGAAAAAAGTTCTGTATCTTCAAAAATCGGAAGTTCAATCAATCGGTAATTGGAAGCAAGCGCTGCCTCCTCTAATTTCCAGATTACGTATTCAAACCAACTTGATTTTGGCGGAAAATATTCGGATACACCTTTTGGCGCTTGGAAACTCATAACTCCGCCAATCTTCCTTCCTTAGCCGCTATTAAGTATGGGTTCATTTCAAACTCCCATTCCAAACGACTAGTTTCACCGTGGCCAGGCAAGAGAAGGAGATCGCCTGACATTGGCCAGATTTTCTCACGGAGTGAGCGCTCCATGTCGGAGATCGATCCCCTCGGTAAGTCGGTTCTACCTATAGACCCAGCAAATAAGGTGTCGCCGGAGAGAAGGATTTCATTATCAATCCTGGCGACTATTGAACCTGGAGTGTGGCCTGGAGTGTTGAATAATTCAAATTTCATACCAGCGAGCGTTATTTCGAAGTCATGATTAAAAACTTCAACTCCTTCTGGTTCTACAAATTCATGCTTGGGAAATCTCATCTTTAAATCGCGAAATAGTCCCTGACTTGCATCACTTAAAGCTCGTTCTGGGTTAGAAAGCAAATCTCGATCTGCACTATGAATATAGATTGATGAGCTTTCAAGTTCTTGCGCGAGAGGTATTAAAGAGAAGGTGTGATCGATATGTCCATGAGTAATCAGTATTGCGGCAACTCTAAGTTTTGCTTCTTCCAATAAACCTAATACCTCATTGACAATGTAAGGATCCCCGATCCCAGGATCAACCAATACACAAAAATCTCCATGACCGACAATCCAGCAATTTGTAGCGAAGTAAGGCGCAACTACTCGATCTATCCGCTTCTTCGCGTTGAGGTTCATATTTGGCCAGACCCCTTCCGATGCGTATCACCCTAGCGGTTCTCAAATTTAAGCCAAACCAAAGAGGACTTTTACAGACCTACACCTCTTGGGCTACCTTCTACCTTCTAAACCGCTGATCCCGAAACGACCTCCTGGTCGCGCAACGAAAAGGAAACCTCCATGGAAAACAATGAGCAGCAAATTAATTCCCCAGCCTCTGCACTTATTGGAGATCCCTCTCGTTACGGGCGCGTAGCAAGCGATGGAACAGTTTTTGTTCAAACCTCACAAGGCGAGAGAGCGGTTGGTTCGTATCCAGGTAAAACGCCTGAAGAAGCACTTGCATATTTTGTTCGCAAATTTGAAGTTGTTGCGGCCGAAGTTGCACTTTTAGCGGCTCGAATTGTCAGCGGAGCGATGGTTCCAGAAGATGCACTGCAATCTGTCGCAAAGCTTCGTAATCAAATTGATAATTTGAATGGTGTCGGAAATCTTGCGGCACTGCGCGCCTCTTTGGAACAGATTCCTTCACTAATTGAAGAGAGCAAGCCAGCCTTTGAAGCACGTAAAGCTGCCGACCAAGCGGCAAAAGCGGAGAAACGTGCCGCAGCGATGTCACTTAAAGAGAAAATTGTTTCCGAAGCTGAGACCTTAAAGGAATCCACGCAATGGAAAGCAACCAGTGAGAGGCTAAAGGAACTTCTAGACCA
>CAYRXG010000036.1:0-8675 GCA_964428285.1 uncultured Clavibacter sp. | reverse complement strand
TGCAACATTGCTTCAGTTGCTCGTTTTGAGCCTTCTGGATCTGGTCCACCAAGATATTTCATCATTTCAGGCGAAGTGACTTGCCAAGAAATTCCAAATCTATCCTTAAGCCATCCGCATTGACTTTCCTGTCCACCATCCTTAGTTAGTAAATCCCAGTACTTATCTATTTCGTATTGATTTCGACATGGGATTTGAAATGAAATAGCTTCAGAGTGAGGAAATTGCGGTCCTCCGTTTAAGCCAATGAAATTTTGACCAAATATCTTAAAATTAACGACAATCTCTTCGCCCTTTTTGTTACCGGGAGTATCAGTCGGAGCCATCCAATTATCTTCAACTGAACTATCCGGAAAAATACTGGCATAGAAATTTGCCGCTTCGCGAGCATTTCCGTTAAACCAGAGACAGGTTGTTAGCTTCATTTAATTGAAAAAGGTGATTATTGCGCCAGCTACAGTCAGATTTAACGCATCATTAGCAGTTTCAATTATCCAAACCTTGAGAGATTCTCCGCCGAATAGACGGTGAGATAGTGATGCAAAGGCAGCGATACCAACGCCAAGGGCAAGACCGACTAATGCGCCATCTGCGATTGAGAAATCTGAATTACGATTTTGGAGTTCAGTAATTACGAGAGCCAAAGTTATAGTTTGAATTAATATGCCAATAATTGTTCCGCCAAAAAGTAGAGCTGGCTTATTTTGTTGAGTAGTTAGTTGACCGGAAGAAACCCCACGAGCCTTCATCCAAATCGGATAGAAAGTCTTCGGGCCAAACCAGATGGCGCCACTGATAAATGAGAATCCGAATGCCAAGAGTACGCCGACTAAATTTAAATTATCAAATGTCATGAGCAGACTTTACTAGTCTTTTAATCCATTATTGTTCTACTCGTGGGTAATGATCAGAGTTCCTCTTACTTATCTCTGCCAGATAATCTCCCAATTCCCGAAGATGATGGAGCGGCTACTCATTTGGTGGGTATGAAAATGCCCCAGATAAATCTATTAAGTACAAATGGTGCAGTTATAAATGTTGGAAAGTTATCTGGTCTGAATGTTCTCTTTTGTTATCCAATGACGGGAGTTCCTGGAGTTCCACTTCCTCCAGGTTGGGACGATATTCCAGGTGCTAGAGGTTGTACTCCACAAGCTTGTTCATATCGCGATGCATATCCCAAGTTGAGTCATTCGTTTACAAATATTTTTGGAGTTAGTACCCAGAGCAATGATTATCAAAAGGAATTACACGATCGCCTCGAATTGCCTTATGAGATTCTTAGCGATGAGAATTTTGAATTGCAGAAAAGTCTAAATCTGCCAATTTTTGAAGTTGAAGGAAGAAAGCTTTTAAAACGTCTAACTTTGATAGTAAGCGAAGGTGTCATTGAGAAAGTTCATTATCCAGTTTTTCCAAGTAACAAAGATGTGGATTGGGTATTGGAGCAAATAGCTAAATGAAATTCATCATATTTGTAATCGACGAACCAGGAAATCTTGGTAACAATTCAGAGATGGCCAACATCGATATCTTTAATGAGCAGCTCCAAAGAGATGGAAACTGGGTAACGGCGGCTGGAATATCAGCTGCTGATAAATCTTTAGTAATTGATAATCGAGATGGTAAAGACTCAGTTGTTGCAGGTTCATTGGTAACTTCAAAAGAGAACTACTCAGGATTCTGGATTATTGAAGCAGATAATCTGGAACAGGCAGAGGTTTTGGCTAAAGCTGGGTCAAGAGCTTGCAATAGAAAAGTGGAACTAAGACCTTTTCTTCGCTGAAGATTTTGCGAAGTAAATCTTTTTCTTTTTCATTTCGCTTGTGACAATTTTTCTTGCAGAAGGACCGATTGCATGTATTTTAAGAAATTCCAACTCAGTTATTTTTTTAAGATCTGCTAACTTTAAAATCTTTGCATCTACAAGGCCTCTTCGGGCGGGAGCTGCAAGTCCCAACTCTCTCCAATTAGCATCCAGTTTTTCATATTTGCTTAAATCAACTTTTCCTGATTTCACTGGACATTGGGAGATTCGAACTTGAATTAATTTCTTTAGTAACGTTTTTGAGATACCTTTATCAAGAGGGATATGTAGGGCGCTCTTGGTTTGCGAGTACTTTCGTAGATCTTCTTTCAAAACTGATAAGACACTGCCACTAAATGGGTAGTAACCGACATAATATTTATTGTTAAGAATGCCGGCAACGATATTCCCTTGATATTTGAAAGCAGGCATCCCGTAGGAAACGACTTCTTCTGCTTGCGGGATTATCTCGAGAATTGATTTGCGAATTTCCAGCATTATTTTTCTATGTGCTGGGGGAGCGGCGGTGTATTTACTCTTAACAGCAGAGGGAATCGCCTGGGGCATGGCGCAAATTCTTACAGAGATTGGCATACTACGTGCCAGTTAGGAGCCTCATCATGGACTTGCAGACATTTCTTTACAGCTTGATCGCATTTACAGTGCTCGCTGGATTTCGCGCTTGGCAGAAGATGGGCAAGTCATATTTAAATCCTGATGCCAAGAGTCGCAATCATAGGCGTGGCGAAGATGAGTTCTTCCACTGGTTAATCGTGATAGCGGCAATTGTGGTTGCAGTCTTCTCTTGGTATGCATGACCTTTTCTGTAATTTCTAATTACGGCCAAGCCGTAAGTTTTCTAGAAGATAAGAAGAATCATTTAAGACTTTTTCAGACTTGGGTTCCCGAAACAAGATTTATCGAGCTTTTACATAACGAAAATGGCATTTCAATAAGCAGGGAAGACGATGGCGTATTTTCCTTTGCGTTGGGATTGAAAGCACCGCTCAGAGATGATTGGGAAAGAATTAGTTTTGAGCGTAATTCTCACTGGCTATCAAATCGCAGTTTTTCCGAACAAACCGATTGGGAAGCTCATTATCTGCAACAAGAAGGTTTACCAACCTTGCCACTTTCTGAAAGAAGTAGCGATCAGGAGATCGGCGAGTTCATAAAAGCAAATGCGCCAGACCTTTCAGTTTTTCCCGGAAACAAAGAGATTGTGCATTGGAGTTCGTTATTTAGTTCTGAGAATGGACTACTTGGAGTTGCAGCAATATGTAAGTGGGAATCCGGACATCACGTTATTGCCTCGGTTGCAACCGATAGAAATTTGCGCGGTCAAGGGTTAGGTGCAAAGTTGATGGAAGTAATTAAGAGCGACCTTTCAAACTTAGGAATAAGAGAAGTCTGCCTGGGGGTCCTAAGTGATAACGAGCCGGCTAAGAAGCTCTATGCTCGAACGGGTTTTGAAAAACTCTTTGACCTGCGATTTGTAAAGAATTTTAGAAGTTAACGTGAAATTCACTTTAGAGAATCTAATAGAAATAATGGAATAGGTATTTTGGTCTCGTGAAAAGAATAAGCGCTGAATTTCTAGGAACCCTTCTAATTACTATGGCAGTAATTGGGTCGGGCATTATGGCTAGTTTTCTCACCAAGGACGTGTTATTGCAGCTGCTTGTAAACATGTTTAGCACGGTAGCAGCTCTCTACGTTGCAATAGTAGTTTTCATGTCAAAGAGTGGAGCAAACTTCAATCCTTTGGTTTCCATTCTGAAATGGATGGATGGAAAGTTAGTTGGACGGGAAGTATTAAAGGATGTCATTGCTCAATTACTTGGCGCATTTAGCGGCGCCATACTTGTAGCAGCCATATTTGAAAGAGATCTCGTAGAAATTTCTGGCTTTGAACGCCATGGGTTTGGAACATTTGTAGCTGAGATAGTTGCAAGTGCTGGACTTCTAATTGTTGCATTGATTCGAATTGACTCCAGCAAAGCTCATAAGAGAGCCGTCTTAGTTTCCGCCTGGATTGCTGGCGCATACTTCTTTACCTCATCCACTTCATTTGCAAATCCGGCCGTAACCTTTGGCAGAATTTTTACCGATAGTTTTGCCGGTATTTCGCCTTTGTCTTTCTTTGCATTTCTTGCGGCACAAGTTATTGGAGCTCTTGTCGCATTTTTAGCTCTTAGAACTTTGGATGATTGATGAAGAAAGTTTTGTTTGTTTGTGTACATAATGCTGGACGATCACAAATGGCTGCTGGATTTATGGAACATTTAGCCGATGGAAAAATTGAAGTTCTATCTGCTGGAAGTGCTCCAAAGGAGTCTATTAATCCAATTGCAGTTCAGGCCATGTCGGAAAAAGGTATTGATATCGCAAATAGAAAGCCAAAGATTTTAAGCACCGAGGCAGTGCAAGCCAGTGATGTTGTAATAACAATGGGATGTGGGGATACGTGCCCATTCTTTCCAGGAAAACGATATGAGGATTGGGTTTTGGAAGATCCTGCCGGGAAATCAATCGAAGAAGTTAGATTGATTAGAGATGAAATCGAAAATCGAGTAAAGAGTCTAGTTTCTGAGCTACTTGCTTAAGTTTTAATACATTTTCCGAATAGGGTTAAGATGTATGTATGAAAGCTTCGCAAGCCTCCCAAAATCAAATACTTGCGTTGCAGCAGATTGATTCTGACATCATTCTGCTTGAGCATAAAATCAAGAATCTTCCATTGGCTACACAACTTGAAACTGCATCAGCATCCCTAATTAGCGCTCGAAATCTATTGATTGCAGCTGAAACTGAGAAGAGCGACATCAAGCACGAACTTTCCAAATCTGAAGTAGATGTGGAACAAGTTGTATCGCGCATTGAGAAAGATGAAAAACGACTTGCCGCCGGTACAGGAACACCTAAGGAACTAGAACAGATCCAGCATGAACTAGGTTCACTAGAGAAACGAAGAAGTGAACTAGAAGAAGTCGAACTAGAAATAATGGTCCGTATAGAGGGTTTGGATGAGCGAATTAAATCCCTTACAACTGAATTTTCGAATTGGGATTCAGAGGTTACAAAGCTAAGGGCGCAACTAGATTCAGAATTACATGAATTGAATACCGCCAAAGCAAGAGATATTGAGGCCCGTGCAGAGTTAGCGAAAAAAGTAGATACAGAATTGTTACAACTTTACGAAAAGATTCGGTCAAATTCCGACGGGGTGGGAGCAGCGCGTTTAGTTGGGGATAAATGCGAAGGCTGTCACTTGACTATGAATTCCGCAGAAGTGACTCGAATAAAAAGTTTGCCAGATGATGAACTGGTGCGTTGCGAGGAATGTCGAAGAATCTTGATTAGAGTTAAGTAGTGGCTAGAAGTTTAACCTTATTTGCAGATGGTGGGTCTCGTGGAAATCCAGGTGAAGCTGCCTATGGTGCCGTCGTATTAGAAGAATCAAAAGTACTAATTGAACTTTCTGATCGATTGGGCGTTACTACCAACAATGTGGCGGAGTACAAGGGTCTAATTGCGGGTCTTAAAGCCATTCACGAGTTAGATGAAACTGCGCATGTAAAAGTTAAGTTAGATTCTAAATTGATTGTCGAACAAATGAGTGGAAACTGGAAAATTAAGAATCCGGAAATGAAGAGATTAGCCCTAGAGGCTCGTTCTGCGCATCCAATTCATCTGGTTCGATATGAATGGATTCCTAGAGATTTAAACACGCATGCTGATCGTTTAGTTAATGAAGCCTTAGATGGAATTCTCCCCGACACTAATGGCCCATTACGTCGTAATTATTTAACGGAGCGACTCATCTCTTCCGAAGTTCCAACGATGATCTACCTAATTAGACACGGCGAGACGCCTTTAACTCCAATGCGCAAATTCTCTGGAGTTGGGCCGTTAGATCCTGAATTAACTGAAAAGGGAAGAGGCGAAGCTGAATTAGTCGCTCTTGAAATCAAGAAAATCGCACCAGATGTTTTAATTTCATCACCACTTCGTAGAACCAAAGAGACTGCTGAGATAATCAGTGAAACTACTGGCTTAGAGATTGAATTTGATGAAATCTGGCGCGAATGCGATTTTGGAGTTTGGGACGGAATGTCGATTGCAGAAGTAAAGAATGACTATCCTGAAGATTACGCAATGTGGGTATCAACTTCCTCATTTGCCCCACCTGGCGGTGAATCATACGAATCCGCAATGGCACGGGCTGTTCAAGGTTTACTTTCAATTGCTGCTGACTATCCTGGAAAGAAAGTTTGCGTGGTTACGCACAATGGCATGATTAAGACTGCTTTAGCTGCTGCAATTAAAGCCGAACCTAGTGCAATTTTTAATCTAGATGTTTCTCCGGCAAGTATTTCTTCTATTTCAATCTGGGAATCTGATGGCTTAATGGCTATTCGTTCGACAAACGAACGCGGTCATTTACGTTAATTTCCTGGACTAACTGTAGACATATTGAAATCTGCAATTGTTAGTGCCGGCATATGAAGATGGGTTGCATATTCGGCCCATTCTCTTGGTTGGGTCCATTCGCTGCTGCTTGAGGATTTAATGCGACCAAGCGCGCTGACTGGAGAATCGTTCCATCGGAAGTTATTAGTAGCTCCTTGGACTTCACCGTTCTTTACATAATAGACGCCATCTCGAGTCAAACCAGTAAGCAATAGCGTATTTGGATCAACCATCCTTATGTACCAAAGAGTTGTAAGAAGCAGACCCTCTTTCATCAATTTGATCTGATCAGAAAGACTGCCCTTTGATTCAGGTATTTCCATAAAGAAGTTATCGCCAATTGGAGTAAAAGGAAGTGACGTTAATTTCGCAGAAGCTCTAGTTTGAATTAAGTTCTGTAAAACTCCATCTTTTAGCCAATCAACTCGGGCAGTTTGCTGTCCATTATCAAAAATTGAGCCTAAGGAACTTGAAACAGTAAGTGAGACAAAGGGCGAACCTGGCAACAACTGGCTTGAAGGATCGCTAAATAAATTGACTGGAAGATTAGAAAGTTTTTCACCAACTCGGGTACCGCCGCCCTTTTTGGAAAATACGGTTTGACCTTCCCAGGTATCGCGCGCACCAGAAACCCAGATCATGTACGTGTACAAATCAGCCACGGCGCCAGATGGAAGAATCGCATCATATTTACCAGCAGGAAGATCAATTTTTCGGGCTTGCCATTCCAAACGTTCTTTAATTGATCTCTCTATCTTTTCTATCGATACATCTTTAAAGTCGTGAGTTTCTACGCCCTCCCAAGTTGAGCGAGTTCGATTATGAGATTTTCCAGTCATCTCGACTCGACCTATGGGTGAATCATTGCGAAGTCGTAAGCCACCTTTAGAGCCCACCCAAGTAGTTAGATTTGTATGTTCTGCGTATCCAAATAATTCAATATTCTCCCGAACGGAGTTCTTCAACATCTCACCAAGATCAGGAGCAAATTTCGAAAATACTTCTGGACCAGTTGGTATGTGCCTACCGCTCCATTCACCAATCGCTAAATTTCTTGCTAGGGGAGCGTAATCATCTGCTGGTCCGGCAGCTCTTGCAGCAGATATTGCTTCCTCTAAGAGTGAATCAATCTCTGATTCGGCGACATTAGTTCGAGTAACCCCGCCTGTTGACATGACAGAACCCGTTGAGACAAAAGCTAGAACTGTGACATTTCGTTCTTGAATTACGCCATTCGTCGTCAAAGTACTATTTGCCCAACGGAGATTTGCCTGAGATTTTTCTTTAACTATGACGATACAGTCATCACAAGTTGCTTTAGAAATAACTTTTTCAATTAAGTCTTGAGCCGAAATCATTTTCCAGCCTCTGCAACAGTATTTAGGATATTTATGTTTTCAAAATATGCAGCAGGGCAACCGTGACTTACTGCTGCTACTTGGCCAGGTTGCGCCTTTCCGCAATTGAAGGCGCCACCTAAGACATAAGTAGAAGGTCCACCCACTTCTTTCATAGATCCCCAAAAATCAGTGGTTGTTGCTTGGTATGCCAGATCTTTTACTTGACCAACAATTTTGCCGTTCTTGATTCTGTGAAATTGTTGTCCGGTAAATTGAAAGTTATACCTTTGCATATCTATAGACCAAGATTTATCACCCAAAATGTAAATGCCATCATCAATGGATGCAATCATCTCTTCAAGACTTGGTCCAGAAGGATTTGGCTGTAGCGAAACATTAGGCATACGTTGAATCGGAACATGTGCTGGAGAATCAGCAAATGCACATCCATTGCTTCGATCTTGATTGACCCTAGCTGCAATTCTGCGATCAAGTTGATAGCCAACTAGTACACCGTTCTTAACTAAATCCCATTTCTGAGCAGCAACGCCCTCATCATCCCAGCCAACTGTGCTTAGACCATGTTCTGTATTTCTATCTCCGGTCACATTCATTAATTCTGTGCCATATTTAAGTTTGCCTAATTTGTCAGGTGTCGCAAACGAGGTCCCGGCGTAATTAGCTTCATATCCAATTGCGCGATCAAGTTCAGTTGCATGTCCAATTGATTCGTGAATTGTTAGCCAGAGATTCGATGGATGAATTAATAGGTCATATTTTCCGGGTGTGACTGAAGGTGATTTAACTTTTTCTGCGAGCAAGTCTGGAAGCTTGGCAACTTCTTCATCCCAATTCCAATTTCGGTTATCCATCCATTCCCAGCCATAGCCTGCTGGTTGCGCCAATGTACGCATAGATTCAAAACCAGAATCGCTAATGGAAATTGCCTCAATTTGCGTCTGCATACGTACTCGCTGCTGAGTTGTACTGGTTCCGTAAGAATCTGCGTAAAACTTCTGTTCCTTTACAAACATTGTGTTGGCATTTGTGTGGTT
>CAYRXG010000035.1:0-8863 GCA_964428285.1 uncultured Clavibacter sp. | reverse complement strand
TTTAATTTAAATTTTCGCGGACTCATTTAAATCTTGGGAAGGCAGACTTTCCTGCATATTTTGCCTTTGCACCAAGCTCCTCTTCAATTCTGAGTAGTTGGTTGTACTTTGCAACGCGTTCGCTGCGAGCAGGTGCACCTGTTTTTATCTGACCCGATGCAGTCGCAACAGCTAAATCAGCAATTGTTGTATCTTCAGTTTCACCTGAGCGATGGCTCATCATGGATCGATATCCAGCTTTATGTGCCATCTCTACGGCGTCAAGGGTCTCAGTAAGTGAACCAATTTGATTTACCTTTACGAGAAGTGCATTTGCAGTTCTTGATGAAATACCACGTGAGAGACGTTCTGGATTGGTAACAAATAGATCATCGCCAACCAATTGCACCTTCTCACCAAGTGCTTCCGTAATTGAGCGCCAGCCATCCCAATCATCTTCTGAGAGTGGATCTTCAATCGAAACCAAAGGATAGGAATCAACAAGCCCCTGGTAATAAGAAATCATCTCTTGAGCAGAAAGTTTGCCACCTTCAAACTCATAGCTGCCATCTTTATAAAACTCGGTAGCCGCAACATCCATTGCAAGCGCAATTTCGGTTCCTAGTTTGAATCCCGCTTTATTAATTGCCTCAACAATAAGATCAAGCGCAGCACGATTGCTATCTAAATTAGGTGCAAATCCGCCTTCATCGCCGATACTTGTAGCAAGTCCGCGCTTCTTAAGTACTGACTTTAGCGCGTGATAAACCTCTGCACCCCAACGTAGCGCCTCTTTAAAATTCTTGGCGCCAATTGGAGCAATCATAAATTCTTGGATATCAACGTTGGTATCAGCATGGGCGCCACCATTAAGAATGTTCATCATTGGAACCGGCAATAAATCGGCGTTCTCGCCTCCAATAAATTTATAAAGAGGCATCTTTTTGGAGTTACTTGCAGCTCTTGCTACTGCTAATGAAACTCCGAGAATTGCATTTGCGCCCAATTTAGATTTATTAGCTGTTCCATCCAAATCAATCATCAATTTGTCAATTGCGCGCTGTGTAAAAGGATCTGCGCCAATCAATTTTGGTGCAATCTCTTTTTGAATATTTGAAATTGCGCTTAATACACCTTTGCCCAAATAACGTTCGCCGCCATCACGAAGTTCTACTGCTTCAAATGCGCCAGTTGATGCACCGCTTGGGACTGCAGCCCTTCCAAACGAACCATCGGAAAGTTCCACATCTACTTCAACAGTTGGATTGCCTCTAGAGTCGAGGATTTCACGAGCTTTAATTGATTTGATTGTGGTCACGATTGGGAATTCTATCCTTTTTGGCTTTCCTTTAATGAATCACGATAACGCAGCGCTGCCTTACGTAATGCCGCCTCTGGATCAATATCGCTTGCCACTGCCCAAGAAATTAATGAAAGAAATTCATCTCCCAGTGCATTCTCATCAGCACCTGATTTAGGTGGATTCGCTCTTGGAATATCTAAGCCATTCTTTTCAGCGCGGAGAATCAATTTGGCAGCAAGAGGCAGTGCAGGTTGACCTACCGGGACTCCTTCATCAAATTCGGTACGGCCCTTTTCCTCATTCTTGATCTGCTCCCAATTGCGCTTTACATCTGCGCTGGAATTAACTTTTACATCGCCGAAAACATGAGGGTGTCTTGCAATCAATTTATCTGCCACACCTGCAGCAATGTCATCAATATTGAAAGGTTCACTCTGATCCTCCTGCGCAATCTGAGCATGGAAATAAACTTGTAGGAGTAAATCCCCTAACTCTTCTTTTAAGTCTGCGCGATTGCCACTTTCAACAGCTTCAATAAACTCATATGACTCTTCCAATTGATAACGAATTAAGCTCTCGTGAGTCTGCTCAGCATCCCAGGGGCAATCTGAGCGAAGTCTCTTCATCACCTCTACTAGGCGAATCAGATTTTCGTATGCCATAACTACTTATTTGTTACTGCATCGCCTGCTGGATCGGTGCCAAGGACGGAGATTGAAGTTGGATCCCAGACTCCGTACCTTGGATTGACCACAATCTTTAACAACTTAGATTTCTCGCGTACCAAGTTTTGAATCAAATCGTTAATTTCACCATCGGTTGCGCCTGAATCGGCTAGCGCGCTGCCAATTTTTCGCAGTATTAAATCGCGACGAAGCACATCATCTAGTGCTTCTGGCGCAATTGCTGCATTTACCAAGACTGAAGGAAGCATTTCTTCGCCGCCGATACTCTGGAAGATCTCTGCTTTGTAGGCTTCCAAATCTGCCTTAGTTACTTCAATTCCAGTTTCACCAGCAATGTCATCAAGTATTACATTAGAAATTAAGAATGTTAGTTGTGAGCGCGTCAATACATCGCCATCTTGAAGCTGCATTTGAGAGGTATCCACTTTTTTTCGCTCTGCCAAAATTGAATCAACGCGGCCTTGTAATGTGGCTAGTTCAATATCGGTTTTGCCAACACTTGCTGCAACATCCATCTGTGAACAACCAGAAACAAATAGCAGTGAGAATCCAAGTAGTGCTGCGACAAGACGCTTCATTTAATTTCCTTCTCTCTGCTTTATAGGCGAATTTAGCTCGGCCAGTGTTTCGTTCACCCAGTTAAGGAGTGAAGTATCTCCTATCTTCTGACTCTCTTGCGACCATGCGGCAACAGTTGGTCTAGCAATCAGCAGGGTGTTAGTCACCGATTTCACAATTGAACCGGGAAAAAGACGCTGTATCCGAAGCTGTGCTGATTCAGAAATCTTAAACGGCGCAATCTTTAGATATTTACCCTGCAGTGCTAAATCTTTAATTCCCATCTCTTTAGCTTTTATCCGCAGCTTTGCAACATCAAGTAGTCGCAGCGCCTCTTCTGGAATCTCTCCAAATCGATCTTTAAGCTCTTCTCCAATTGCATCAACATCAGAATCTGCAATCGCTGCTGCCAATCTGCGATACAGATCTAGTCTTAATCGATCCGCTGGAACATAAGCCGTTGATAGATGCGCCGTAACTGGAAGTTCAACTTTACATTCGACTTCTTGTTCTTGCTCATCTATTAAACCTCTCTTAAATTCTGTTACAGCTTCGCCAACCATTCGCATATAGAGATCAAATCCAACATCTGCAATATGTCCTGACTGTTCCCCACCCAACAAATTTCCTGCTCCACGTATTTCTAAGTCCTTCAGTGCAACCTGCATACCTGAACCAAGTTCACTATTAGTTGCAATGGTATTTAATCTATCCAGCGCCAACTCTGTTAAAGGTTTATCGGCTGGATACAGAAAGTATGCATATGCACGCTCTCTGCTCCGTCCAACTCTTCCCCGTAATTGATGAAGTTGGGATAGACCAAATTTATCTGCGCGCTCGACAATTAAAGTATTTGCATTAGCTACATCAATACCGTTTTCAACAATAGTCGTGCAAACCAACACATCGAATTCGCGATTCCAAAAAGCTAAAACAACTTGTTCTAAAGCGCTCTCATTCATCTGTCCGTGCGCAGTTGCTATTCGCGCCTCTGGAATTAATCTCCGTAGCCGAGCTGCAGCTTCATCAATACTCTCAACGCGATTATGAATATAAAAAACCTGACCATCACGTAATAACTCGCGATGAATTGCGGCAACAACTTGTTTATCATCATAAGCACCAACATAGGTAAGTACCGGATGGCGTTCTTCGGGTGCCGTTGCAATCGTCGACATCTCTCTAATCCCGGTAATTGCCATCTCTAAAGTCCTTGGAATTGGCGTTGCCGACATCGCCAAAACATCTACCGTTGCCCGTAATTTCTTTAATTTCTCTTTATGTTCAACGCCAAATCTCTGCTCTTCATCAACAATAATTAAACCTAGATCTCGAAACTTAATATCTTCAGATAGTAAGCGATGAGTTCCAATCACAACATCAATAGTTCCTGCACTAAGTCCAGATAAAGTTTCATTAATCTCTTTTGTTGAGTTGAAGCGAGATAAAGCACCTACTTTGATAGGGAATCCGGAGTAACGCTCGGAGAATGTGGCTAGGTGTTGTTGTACCAATAAAGTTGTTGGAACAAGTACTGCAACTTGCTTTGCATCTTGCACTGCTTTAAATGCCGCTCTTATCGCAATCTCGGTCTTGCCATAGCCGACATCACCGCAAATAATGCGATCCATTGGATATGGCCGTTCCATATCTGCCTTAACATCATTTATCGTTGATAATTGATCTGGCGTTTCAACATATTCAAATGAATCTTCTAGTTCTCGCTGCCAAGTTGTGTCAGGCGAAAAAGCAAAACCGGGAAGACTGGTGCGAGCTGCATACAAGCGAATCAGTTCGCCAGCAATCTCTTTTACCGCTTTCTTTGCCCGAGCTTTACTTCGACTCCAATCACCGCCACCAATCTTGTGAAGTGCTGGAGTTTCACCTCCGATATATCTAGTAACTAAATCTAAAGAATCGGTCGGTACAAAAATGCGATCTGCTGGTTGGCCCCGCTTTGCGGCGGCATATTCGATAACAACATACTCACGCTCCACGCCCCCAACGCTTCGCTTAAGTAATTCTTGATATCTACCAATTCCATGAATTTCATGAACAACATAATCGCCACGCTTTAATTCAAGGGGATCAATCGCCTTTTTTCGTCGCGTTGGTAACTTGGTTGCAGAGGCTCTGCGATCTTTTACTCCTGTAATCTCAGATTCAGATAGTAAAACAACTTTGTTTTCAACATCTTGAAATCCGAAATTAATTGGTGAAGTCAAAAGATAGACCAGATCTCGTACCGGATTTGTTGTTAAATCTGATACAACTTTTGCCGGCAAATCTGCATCAGATAATAATTGCTGGTAGCGCTCGGCTAACCCATGAGAGTGCAGAGAGAGAATTACTAGTTCTTTAGCGGCAAGCCATGTTTTAATATCACGCATCAACTTTTCAAAGTCGCCACGATAAGCCGTTAGCTCTCTAAATTGTTCAATCTTGGGATCATCGATATCGCCAAATAGATTAATACTGCGCCACTCAATATCTTTTTCATCTGCTTTGGCTTTAATATCTTCAAGACTCAAGTAATTGGCACGTTGGAGTTCTGCTCGTAGCGGTGCTGCCACTGAATCGCCAAGAGCCGCATTTGACCAAGATGCTTCTAGAAATTCCTCACTAGTTTTTATCAAATCTAAAGTTCTATTTTTAATTCGCTCTTCTTCCAGAAGAATTACTTCATATCTATTATCGAGAAAATCTAGGAATTGCTTCATCTCTGGGTGTAGCGCCCCGATCAAAGATTCCATTCCCGATACATAGATTCCTTCCGAAATTTTGTTAGTCATCTCTATGAGCTCGGGATAGATATGTCGTAACGCCTGCGCACGCTCTTTTACCGCATCATCAATTAGGAGCTCTCTACCCGGCAATATTCGAATGGCACTTGTCTCTGGAGCAAAAGTTCGCTGGCTACCAATTTCAAAGCGACGGATTTCTTCAATTTCGTCACCAAAAAATTCAACTCTGATTGGGTAATCGGCAGCTGTTGGATATATATCGATTATTCCGCCACGTACTGCAAATTCACCTCGCCGCTCAACCATATCTACTCTGGTGTATGCCCGATCAACAAGTGACGTGATCAACTTTTCAAAATCAACACTTTGGCCACGATCAAGAGTCAATATCTCCTGATCAGTGATGTTTGAAATTATTGGTTGAACTAGCGAACGAATTGGAAGCACTAGAACTTGAATATTGGCTAAGTTGTAAAGAACATCAATCCTTTTAGCAATTGTGTCGCTATTCGGGCTTAATTTTTCGTGGGGCAAAGTCTCCCATGATGGAAATTCAGAGACTGAATCTAAATATGCACCTAATTCTTTAACCAATTCACCAGCACGCTTACTTGAATGTGTCACAAGCACAAGTTTTTTCTCAGCAGCTCTGGCAGCGATAAGTTGCGGGAAAGCCGAAATTGGCGCAATCAATCGATCGCTTTCATTTAGTTTCGCCAGACTCTCCTTAGAGAGTTTGGCAATCCCAGTTAACCTGCCCATTCTTATCCCCACTCTGAAATGCCGATAAGCCCCGCTTCCCAAAAGGGAGGGGGCTAATCAAAATCTATTGGAAATTGCGGAAATTATCTAACTGTTAAATCTTGTCTGAGCAATTTCTAGTCCATCACTAATGAGCGATTCGATTGCATTAGCACCATTCTCAACAAAATTTGGTAAGTCTTTTCGTTCTTCAGCGCTAAATGGTTTAAGGACAAAATCAGCAGGATCTTGTCTCCCAATGGGTCTGCCTATCCCCATTCTGATTCTGAAATATTCTGGACCCATTACGCCAGTAATGCTTTTCAATCCATTATGGCCATTATCGCCGCCACCTTGTTTTAACCGAATCGCCTGAAATGGAATATCTAGTTCATCATGTACAACGATTAAATGGTCGCTTTTGACTTTAAAGTAATCAGTAAGTGATTTAGTTGGTCCACCAGATTCATTCATATAACAACGCAGCGTTGCAGCAACAACAGAAGTTCCTGCAATTTTGAATTGGGCAACGTTGGCGCGCGATTTATGGTTACTAAACTTCGCACCATTCTCAATGGCAAGTTGGTTGATAACCATTGCACCGATGTTATGGCGAGTGCGTTCGTATTCCGGACCTGGATTACCCAGTCCGATAACAATCCAACTTTCCTTCGATTTACCAAACATGAAGGAAGGTTACGACTATTTCTTCTCGCCCTCCGCGCCACCTTCTGCAGGTGCTGCGGCTTCACCTTCAGCAGGAGCTGCAGCTTCGCCTTCAGCAGCAGCGACTGGAACAACTTCTTCAGCTGCGGCACGTACGGATAGGTGAACAACAACCATCTTCGGATCGCTCTTGAGAGTTACACCTTCTGGAAGAACCACATCTGCTGCAACTTTGGAATCGCCAGCCATTAAGCCAGTGATATCCAATTCGAGAGCTTGTGGAATTGCAGTTACATCTGCTTCAACTTCAATGGTGTTATGTACGTGCTCCAAAATACCTTCTGGATCATGCTTACCGGATGCATGTACCGGAACGTTAACGGTAACGCGCTCACCACGACGTACGATAATCAAATCAATATGTTCTAGATTTCCTTTAAGTGGATTTCGAACAATGGATTTTGGAAGAACTAATTCTTGCTTTTCGCCAAGATCAATATTTAGCAGAACGTTAGAGGTCTTGATTGCAATACCAACTTCACGAGCTGGTAATGAGATATGAGTTGGTTTCTCGCCATGTCCATAAATAACCGCAGGTACTGAACCATCGCGACGGATTCTGCGAGATGCGCCTTTACCGAATTCATTACGGATTGCGCCCTTAATTGCTACTTCTGCCATTTTCTTGCCTTTCGTCGATTACGGGGTCTACCCCTCGCCGTGGAGCCGTAGGTTACCTAGCCCCGCTTTATTCGACAAATCGCCGAGAGATTCGGCGGGCAACTCGCCACGAGATAAGTGCAACTAGAACGATTGCTACAAAATGCCAGATTCCAAGAGGAAATCTTCCATGATCAGGTAGCGCCGGATCTTGTTGATTAGCTGCTCGCGGAAGTTCAATTGTCGCAACAACGCCCGCATGATCGGAAGCAAAACATTTTTCAGTTCCACAATCCCAGATTGATGAACCATCTGGATAAATATTTCCAATCATTTTCGATGAAACATTTGCATAAACATTTTTTGTAAATACATAATCTAAACGATCAGTAAAACCGTATTGGTTTCCATCCAGCAGAGCTTGCTTGGCACGGATGGGATCTGGTCCATTTAGTAATGCACCTGCGCCCCAGGAGAAAAACTTTGGATCTTTGGCATCAGGCGATGCGTTGGTAAATCCAGCAGCAATCATGGTTGTAAATGCATTACAGGCGGCATCGCCTGATGTTGGACATGCCTCACTTACAACAGGTTGCTCCCCTGGATTTGGTGCGGTTTTAGGACGGGGATCTCGATAGTCGGCATTGAAATCACCCATCACAATTAACGGCATCTTTGCATCCGCCAAATCAGTCACAAGTTGCTTAGCCTGCAACGCTGAATTTGGAACTTTGTTCTCGTCCCAAATTGATTCCAAATGAGTAGATACAACTCTTACCAAAGAATCTTTAACTTCAAAATCAACCCAGGTATAGCCTCGGTAAATTGTCATGATTGTCGGAACAATTGAATAAGTAGCGTCATATTCAGAATTACCCACTTGAACAATATCTGCCGCTAAATCTTTCCGAACCAGAATTGCATCACCTATTGTGAAACCACAGGCCGCAGATTTCGAACCGAAGATGGATGGGAAAAGCTGTGGGTCGTTGACTTTTGTTAGGTATGGAATAGCAGCGATTGAATAACCGGGGTTATATGCGGTTACGCCATCAGCATTTGCCAGCACATAACTGACACCAGTTCTTTTTGTAGCTTCAATAAATTGCTCTAGAAAATCAAAGACGGCAACCTTGCTACTCCAAAGATTCTTTTTGCAATACCAAGTTGTTGCCTCTTGGATACCGATTAATTCGGGTCTATTTTCTGCAGCTTCTTGCGCCAATTTGGTAACTCGTTTTGAGAAATCAGTAGTTTTAACTTGATCCCACATAAATTGAGCCGCAGCTGGAAAATCAGGAATTAATTCAAGTGCCACTCCGACATCTGCCCCAAGATAAAGATTGCGCGACATCACCGTAACTTGGTAAGGCTCAGATGCGATTGCTGAGGGAGATGTTGTTGCTGAAATTAGTAGCGCTAGTAAGAGCGCAAACTTTCTTCTCACTAAGCGTGGCCGTCGAAAAGACTAGTTACTGAGCCATCTTCAAATACTTCTCTAATGGCTCTAGCAATCAGTGGCGCAA
>CAYRXG010000034.1:2915-8969 GCA_964428285.1 uncultured Clavibacter sp. | reverse complement strand
AAATTGAAATAAAGAGTTGGTGTGCGCTTTTGGGCATGGCCATACAGAGTAATTCCAGGCAGTTCCGCCAATTCTCTCTCTAGATACTCAAATAATTCTTCTTCGTATGCTTCCAGCGATTTCATTGATTTTGCGATGCGCTCGCGTCGTGATCCGGTAGCCGATGAATCCAGCCCTGCCACGTAATCAATTGATGCGGTGACGCCCGCCATTATTTCGTACGGTAAAGTGCCAAATTCAAAACGTTCCGGAACATTCATAGTCGACGGTCTCAACTTATCGTTGGTCAATGTTTCCAATAATTCTGGATTAGCCACAAGCGAAGCACAATGTGGGCCAAGAAGTTTGTATGAAGAGAAGCCGAAGAAATCTATCGGCAGAGATTTAATATCTATTAAAGTATGAGGAGTTAAATGCACTCCGTCGACAAGAAAAAGTGAACCATTAGCTTTAACGGCGCTTCCAATTGCCTTAATATCCGGCCGCGTGCCCAAAGTATTGGCAGCGCCAGTTACCGCAACGAATTTAGTCTTGGAAGTTAATAGATCTGTTACAGCGGATAGAGGCAGTTCGCCAGTCTTTCGGTCAAACTCAGCCCACTTAACCGTTACTCCTTTAGATTCTGCTGCTTGTATCCATGGTCTGATATTTGAGTCATGATCCAATCTAGAAACGATGATTTCATCGCCAGAACTCCATTGTTTGGCAAGGTTTCGCGATAAGTCATAAGTTAACTGTGTCCAACTTCGCCCATAAATAACGCCTTTTGCATCACAATTTAAGAGATCTGCAACCGCATTTCGATATTCAACTACGCATTTTTCAGCATTCTGCTCCGAGAGTGTAACTGTGCCACGATTAGAGCTAGCTTGAGTTACCGCTTTTGCTATCGCATCACCAACAACTTTTGGTACTTGGCTTCCACCAGGACCATCAAAAAAAGCAATCCCAGTTTCTAGTGATGGAAAATCATTTCGGATTCGATTTACGTCGTAACTCATGAGTCAACTCTACGGCACCGGGGTAAAGCCACCGGCCTGGCCAAAGAACTTTAATTCTTCTTCCAGAGAGGTAATAATCGCATCAGATCCATAGAAACCATGACCTTCGCCGGCAAAGGCAAAGTATTTATACGTTATACCTTTTTTGATGCAAACATCTCTGAACATCTCTGATTGTGATGGTGGAACAATCTTGTCTTCGGTTCCTTGAAAAATAATGAGCGGCGCGGATAATTTATCAGCGTGTGTAAGTGGTGATCGTTCTTTATAAAGATCGGCTTTCTCTGGGTAAGGTCCAATCATTGAATCTAAGTACCTTGATTCAAAATCGTGTGTATCTTCGGCAAGTGCGGTTAATTCGGCAACACCGTAATAATCTGCACCAGCGGCGAATACATTGCTATGAACTAAGGCATTTAGCACAGTGAATCCACCTGCGCTGCCTCCGCTGATAAATATTTGCTTGGGATTGGCCGTACCATTTTTGATTAAGTAATCGACGGTGCTTAAGACATCTTCATAATCAATGATTCCCCATTTGCCGTAAAGCAAATGTCGATATTCGGCACCGTATCCACTAGATCCGCCGTAGTTAACATCGGCGATCGTGAAACCTCGGGTAGTCCAATAGAGATAATCAATCTCTGCAGTTGCAAACTTATGAGCTGTAGGACCGCCATGTACTCGGATCATTACTGGCCCTGGAACATCGAGTTGATATTCCGGATTATGGGCACTGTGCAGAATAACTTTAACTTGCCGATTATTACCAGGAATCGATATTTCTTTGATTTCTGGGGCGTAGCTTGCGGGAATTGGCAGCGGATTTTCTCTTATTACTTGCTGCTCATTTACGTTATCGAACTTTAATAGAGTGGAAAATGTTGAATTACTAGCGGCGAATGCAATAACACTTGTGCCGTCGGTCGCAAATGTAGGTTCGAAATAAGTGAATTTGGATTCATACTCTGAAACTAATCCCGTCTTTAAATCTACTTTGGCTAATTTGCGGTTATCTACTGGACCATGAATTCCGACGAAAGAATTATCAGTTAGTGGAAGAACGCCCTGGTAACCAAGTTGCCAAGCCGGAAAGCCCCACTCGCTTTCTTCGCTAACTATTTGTAACTTTTCGCCGGCAGTATTTACTCGCCACGGATTCCACCAACCAGAACTTTCATCCAGATACAGAATATTCTCATCATCTATCCATTCAGGAGATAGAACTGGATTAGTTGCGCTTCCAGCAAGTGCACGTTTGTTTTGAAGTTTTCCATCCGAAATATCCGCCAAAAATAACGTTGTCCCATCCCAAGGCATCAAAGGATGATCCCAGGAGATCCAAACTATTTTCGTTTTATCTGGCGAAATTCTGGGATGTGCAAAGAATTGATGACCGTCGATTAAGACCTGTATTTCTCCGCTATCGCTGATCTCGATTAACTGGCGTTTGCAATTATGACCAGAGACTTGTTCTCGGACGCACCAAATTCCATTTTCTACCTTGATGAATTCGGCATAACGGTCGGATCTTTCTGTATCTGGAGTTAAGGGTTTTGGCTGATCTGCACCAATCTGTAAGTAAACTCTTTGATCACTCTTATTTGTAAAATAAATTTTGTAGCTGTTTCCATCTTTAATTCCTAAATAACTTCGCCCGCCCATCTCATGGACTGCGTGACTGGCGCTAAAGGGCGCTTTAAGTAAATCTCCGTGCTTTAAACTCACAATCACACGTCGACCCGCTTCAGCTGGACGCGATTCAACCCACCAAATATCTGTCCCAACGAATTGCGGCCAAGAGACTGAAATTCCAGCCTTAGCTACGATTTCTGCGCTTAGGGGAGAGGGCCATTCGCCAGGTTTCATCTTCGAAATCTACAGAGAATTGGCAAGATGTCCCAATGGTTGAGTATCGATTCTTGGAATCTCTAGCAGACCAGAAGCTTGGTCGATACCTATTTGATGAAGTTTGGCCAGCGCCCGAAGAAGGTACGCAGATTGCCCCAAATTTCTTGCAAGCCTTGATGCATAGTGGAGCATATCTTTCGGGCGCTTTCATAGATGGTGAAATAGTTGGAGCAGCATTTGGATTTCCAGCAAAAGATGACGATGGCACTTTCTATATTCACTCACATATGGCAGCGGTATTGCCATCGCATCATGATCAAGGTATTGGACTCGGTTTGAAACTTCATCAAAAAGAATGGGCAATTAGCGAAGGTTACAAAAAAATTAAGTGGACATTTGATCCATTAGTCGCCAGAAATGCTTGGTTCAATATAGCCAGGCTGAAAACCAGGGCCGTTAAATATTACGTAGATTTTTATGGTCCGATGGCCGATGCTATAAATGCCGGAGATGCATCCGACAGAATACTTGTGGAGTGGGATTTACTAAATGAAAAAATTACGACTCCATCTGCTAATCAAATTTTTGTGGAAATTCCGAAAGATATAGTCGAAATTAGAAAAACTGATATAGAAAGTGCACGTAATTGGCGAAAAAAAGTACGAGAAGCGCTTAAGCCAAAACTTGATGCCGGATGGTCTATTGTCGATTTCACCAAAGATTACAAATACGTACTAAGTGAGGAAAAATGAAGCTAGAACGCGTTGAATTCATTTATGCTGATATTCCACTAGTAAGACCATTTCAGACTTCATTTAGTACTCAAACAGTAAGACATCTAATTGTTGTAAAGGCGCACACCAACGTTGGTATTGGCTGGTCAGAATGTGTCGCGATGGCCGAACCTTTATATTCCAGCGAATATTTATCAGCCTGCGTTGATGTAATTAAATCCTTTTTCTTGCCAACTCTTAAGAACGCTGGGGACTTTGAGGTTTCTCAGATTTCTAAGATCTTGGAGCCATTCTTGGGCCATCCGATGGCTAAAGCGGCCCTAGAGACTGCCTGTTTGGATGCGCAATTAAGGAGCGAAAATCGCTCGTTTGCGCAGTTCTTTGGCGCAACAAAAACTAAAGTTGATTGCGGTGTATCGGTTGGTATTTCGCCAAGTATTGAAAAACTTGAGGAAGAAGTTGCAAGTTATGTAGAACAAGGCTACAAACGAATCAAATTAAAAATCCAGCCAGGTTGGGATGTAAAGCCAGTTGGAAGAATTAGGGAGCTTTATCCAAATACCTTAATGCAAGTAGATGCTAATCAAGCTTATACAAGAGGGGATATCGAACATTTACTTCAATTAGACCAATTTGATTTGCTTTTGAATGAACAACCGTTGCATGAACATGACATTTTGGGCCATGCCAAACTTGCTGCCCGCGCAAAGACACCAGTTTGCCTTGATGAATCAATAATCTCGTTACAGACTGCCCAAGATGCAATCGAAATGAAAGCAACAACTGTTATCAATATAAAACCGGGCCGAGTCGGTGGCTATCTAGAAGGTAAAGCAATTCATGATTATTGCTTCGCAAACAACATTGATGTCTGGTGCGGCGGGATGTTGGAAACTGGAATTGGCCGTGCCGCAAATGTCGCGCTTGCTGCGCTGGACGGTTTCACCTTACCGGGCGATACCTCTGCATCGAATCGTTATTACAAACGAGATTTAACCGAACCTTTTGTTATGAAGGATGGCCAGCTGGAAGTTCCTACGGGACCTGGAATCGGAGTTGCAATTGACGAAGACTTTTTGAATTCGATTGCCGTAAAGCGTGAGGAAGTAAGGCTTTAACCCATAACCGTGCCACTTGTGGCATTTCGGTCGCGCTTTCGAGAGAATGTTCCAAGATTAATTTGATGTCCAGATTTTTCACATTTATAAATTACGGGATTGGAATCATGGTTCTGTCCAGCTTCTACTTCTTTAATTAAATGAGCCATAATGAATCCGACGCCTGGCGCATTCTTAAATTGATTTCCGCTTGTTCCGATCGCTACGTAGTAACCAGGTACATCAGTCTTGTCATAAACAGGAGTCCAATCCGAGGAAACGTCATAAACTCCGACAACGCCTACTGGGGTAGAAGGAATCTGCGCCGCAGGGAATCGGCGGGCAAAGCGATAAGTTTGTGACTCAAATACCTCTACGGTTCTTGTCATATTTACTTCATCTACTTTGTCGGGCTCAACCCAATGCCAAGGATCGCATTCTGGCTCTGTGCCACCGACCAAAGTAATTCCGCCTGGGCCAGAGCGGACATAGGTTCCTAAATCTAGGTCACCCATTATTGGACCAGGTAGCAAATCTTTAGGTGAGGAAATTTGATGTACTTCTTGTCGCATCGGTTTTATTTCTACAGTGAAATCGCTTCCGGCTCCGACCATTCGATTAATCATGGTTGACCATGGGCCGGCAACATTGACCACAACGTCACAATCAACATTTTCTAAACCAGTTGCTAAAGTTTTTTTCGTTTCGGAATCAAAATCTGCAATCGATACCGAATTAACACGACCAGATTGATTCTTACTGATTGAAGTTACAGCTTTTCGATAATAAAACTTTGCACCAGATTCTTTTGCAGCTTGTGCCAAATTCTGCGCCGCCAATAACGGGTCGCTTACATATCCACCAACTGGACTAAAAATTCCACCCAACTCTTCAGTTGCTTCATCCCAAAACGCATCTGACTTGACTGGCTTGTTGGGCCAATAGCGACCAGCATCAATACCCGGCATCCGAGCCTTTAAAGTATTTGAATCCCAAATTTCATAAGGAATCTTTGCTTGATCAAATAATTTCATAGTCCGTTCATTAGAAAGAACGGGTACATCAAGCATTACATATCCGCGATCTTCTAAATGAGCGTAATGAGACTGTGAATTAGGCTTTCCGCCATCAATTAGTGATTTCCACTCTTTCCAGAGGAAATATGATTCCCAGGCAAGAGCTACGGCATCAAAAGTTGAATAGTTAAATCGCACAACGGCACTAGAAGCGCTAGTAGATCCCATTCCTGCCGCAGAATTACGTTCAATGACAATTACATCATTGCCGCTTCGCGAAAGTTGTAGTGCAATAGAAGAACCGATTACTCCGGCTCCGATTACGACTATGCGCATCGGGTCATTCAACCAGTGA
>CAYRXG010000034.1:0-2815 GCA_964428285.1 uncultured Clavibacter sp. | reverse complement strand
CATACCCCTGGGGGTATGCTAATGTCTAGCCAAGGAGGTCGAAATGCCACGTAAAGTTGATGCACCTGCGCTGAAGAATCAAGAACAACTCGAGGAAGTTTTGAAGAGAGTTAAACGCGCAGAAGGTCAGATCGCAGGCGTAATTCGGATGTTAGAAGAGAGCCGCAGTTGCGAAGAGGTAGTTCATCAAATGGCGGCGGTTGGTAAAGCGATGAATACGGCAGCAATTACTTTAATTGCTTCGAGCCTCCAAGAGTGCATTCTTGATAAGAAGAGTAATAATCCAGAACAACGAGAAAGGTTACAAAAGCTCTTTTTGAGCCTGGCATAACTATGAAAACTAAGACAATTATTGGAGTTTTGACACTGCTACTCTCATCTCTGTTCTTAACCTCATGTTCAAGTGGCGGGAGTTCAGCAATTACTAATGTAGACGCGACTGCGTTTCTAGCGAAAGCTCAATCAGAAAATGTACAAGTCATTGATGTTAGAACTTATGGTGAGTTTGCAAGTGGCCACTTAAAGGGCGCACTAAACATTGATGTTGAATCTGGAGCATTCGATTCTGGTATTGCAAATCTAGATAAGACTGCTACATATGCTCTGTATTGCAGAAGCGGTCGACGTTCAACACTGGCCGCTGAGAGAATGGCAGAAGCTGGATTTACGAACATTATCAACTTTAATGCCGGCGGCTTTGATCAACTTGCGGCTGCAGGAGCAATAACAGAGTGAAGAAATATGTAATTGTCGGTGGGGTAGCAGGAGGTATGTCTGCTGCTACCAGATTGCGTCGGCTAGACAACGAAGCTCAAATTATTGTTATTGAGAAAAGTGGATTTGTCTCTTATGCCAATTGTGGTTTGCCATATTACATTGGTGGCGTAATTGAAAAGGAGGAAAATTTACTTCTTCAGACTCCAGAGAGTTTAAATAAAAGATTTAATCTTGATGTCCGTGTTAATAGTGAAGTAACTGAAATCGATCCGACTAAGAAATTAGTTAAAGTAAAGAATCTCTCCAGCGGTGAGCTCTTTGAAGTGCCTTACGACAAATTGATTCTCAGCCCTGGGGCGACCCCCATAGTTCCTCCCATAGATGGTATTTCACGTGCGATGACATTGCGCACGGTCGAAGATACAAAGCGAATCTTTAACGCTGTTGCGGCAAAACCAAAGAGCGCGGTTGTAATCGGCGGTGGATTCATCGGAGTCGAGATGGCGGAAAACCTGATTCATCGTGGCATTCAGACATCACTAGTTGAAGCTAGCGAACAAGTCTTGGCACCTCTTGATCCAGAGATGGCGCTCTTGGTTGCAAATGAGATGACCAAAAACGGTGTTCAACTTCATTTAGGAACCTCTGCAGTTTCTGTCGGAGCAGAAAATGTCACGCTAGCAAATGGTGAAGTTCTCCCGGCTCAGTTGATAATTCTTGCAATCGGAGTTCGTCCAGACACATCATTGGCAAAAGCTGCCGGACTAAAAATCGGCACACGAGGCGGAATAGCGGTTGACGAAAATAATTTAACAAGCAACTCAGATATCTATGCTCTCGGGGACGCGGCAGAAAAGAAAGACGAACTAGATGAAAGCGCAACTTTGGTACCTCTAGCCAACATCGCTAATCGTCATGGTCGAGTAATTGCCGATCACATAAATAATCGAAAGACTCGACATGTAAATACAATTGGTACTGCAATAGTAAAAGTGTTCGATCAGGCAGTTGCTGTTACGGGCTGGAACGAAAAACGGCTAAGTGCAGCCGGAATTAAACATGTAGCCATTCACACGCATCCCGGTTCACATGCAGGTTATTACCCTGGCGCAGAAACTCTCTCTTTGAAACTCTTAATTAATCCAGATAACGGTGAGATCTTTGGCGCGCAAGGCGTTGGTAAAGATGGAATTGATAAGCGAATTGATGTGATTGCAACTGCCATTAGAGGAGGCATCACGGCTCCAGAATTAGCAGATCTCGAGTTGGCATACGCGCCACCTTTCGGAAGTGCCAAGGATCCCGTCAATATGCTTGGTTACATCTCAGAAAATATTGTTTCCGGTTTAACAAGAACTGCCCAATGGCATGAAATCGATCATTATCGTGAATCCGGATTTACATTGTTAGATGTAAGAACTCCTGGTGAATGTGCTCGTGGCATGATTCCGGGTTTTATCAATATCCCAGTAGATGAACTTCGCGCTCGACATCAGGAGATTGGCAACAAGAAAGTCTTAGTTTCATGCCAAGTAGGGCAACGCGCTCATACCGCAACAATGTTGTTAAGAGGACTTGGTTATGAAGCGGTCAATTTAGATGGCGGCTATCACCTTTGGAGTAATTCACCTGCAAAACTAAAACTCGATGAAGCAAATAGTAAAAAGGAGCAAGTCAATGTGTAGCAGAGTTACCTGTGGAAGTTGTGGCAAGTTCACCTGGTCGGGCTGTGGAGAACATATCGATTCAGCGCTCGCTGGATTAAGCCAAGAGCAGATCTGTAAGTGCGAAAATTAATAAGCAAAGTCTTACCGATTGCGTTTTATCTTTCATCTGCTTGGAGTTTATTTATTGTCGGATTAGTCGTCTTAAATGTTGATTGGGCCTTACCTCGCGCTGCGGGAGGTCAATTTGAATCATTTCCGAATTGGCTTCGAATTCTTTACATCGGCAACTTTGCGTTGCTGTCGATTCAAATATTTGCTTATGTGAAAAAAAGATTGCCCTTAATTCGGATTTTCTTCTGGATCAGCCTTTTGAGCACCTTTGTTAACTTGATTTCTAGAAGTCCGTTAGAAAGATGGAATGCCCTGCCAGC
>CAYRXG010000033.1:3974-9185 GCA_964428285.1 uncultured Clavibacter sp. | reverse complement strand
CGTGAAATGCGATTGCAGTTGGAACGACTGCGACGCTATGTCCGGCAGTATGAACTCGCCAGCCAAAATCCACATCGTCTCTAAATAATGAGAGTTCGCTATCAAATCCACCAAGCTCGTCAAAAACATCCTTTCGAATTAACGCGCCGGCTGTGCTTACAGATAGAACTTCGCGAGTGCCGTCGTGTTGACCTTGATCCTTTTCAAGATATTCCAATCCAGTCCAGCGCGCTCCATTTGCTGCAATGCTTACGCCAGCTTCCAATAAGTGATTTCGGTCGTACCAGCCGCGAAGTTTTGGCCCGACCATTGCTACTTGAGGCTTGTTCTCTGTAGCAGTTAATAATTCAAGTAGCGCATCAGATTTCGGCGCGCAATCGTCATGAATCAACCAGATCCACTCTTTAATTCCTTCAGGTGCCTTTTCGTAAAACTTGCTGGATAACGCCAACTCAATTGCTGCGCCAAATCCAGTATCAACTGCAGCTTCGATAAATGGAATTTTTGCTTTTTTCAAATATTGAATTGATGCATCAGACGAACCAGTATCTACTGCAATTACATTGTCGATTCGATGTTTTTGCGAAGTTAGCGCAACGACTACTTCAGGTAACCATTCTGCGCCATTGTGAACAACAAGAATTGCGGTTACGAAATTGCGTGTTCGTAAATCATTGGAAATAGAAGTCGGCATCTCACCGCCTCGAGTTAGTAGAAACTAGGGAGTTACGCTGGTCGGCGCTTCAGGCGACGACGTTCGCGCTCTGAGAGTCCGCCCCAGATACCGAATCGTTCATCATGGGCAAGCGCATATTCAAGACACTCTTGTCTTACTTCGCAGGATAGGCAGACTCGCTTTGCTTCTCTGGTCGAGCCACCTTTCTCAGGAAAGAAAGCTTCCGGATCTGTCTGGGCGCAGAGCGCACGCTCTTGCCATGAGAGTTCGATGATCTCGCCATTGCCTAGTTGGATACTTGGACCGGATAGGTAGTTCTGCTCATTACGTCGAGCATCAGTCATTAGCCAATCTCCTACGAAAGGGGCCGACCCCTAGGTCGGCTCAATGGGGGAATTACACTTGTGTTATTCCCCTAAAGTCAAGTTGCTAAGGCAAAAAAATGGGCAGTTATTCTGCAAATCCGTGAATGATCTCACTCAAATTTGAACCACTTTTGACGCGAGAATTAGGAGCAATGTAAGAATTTTCAATCTTTGAGCCATCTTCGATGATTGCTTTAGCGCCAACAATCGAGCCGGAGATCCGACAATCAGCTCCAATAAAGGCTCCAGATTCTATGTAACTGCCATTATCAACTACCGAATTCTGGCCAACTTCTACATCATCCGCCACCAAAGATTTTCCACTTCGAGTTACTAAGTCACGCGACGCCTTAATCATTGATTCCGGAGTTCCCATATCAATCCAATAACTTGAATCAAGATAACCGAAGAGATTCCGTTCTTCTGCCAACAATTTTGGGAATGTCTCTCGTTCTACGCTGACTACCTGATCTCTTGGTATGGAATTCAATAAATCAGAAGTGAATATGTAGCAACCGGCATTGATGGTATTTGCCTTCGGAGTTTCCATCTTCTCTAGGAACTCTAGTACCCGGCCGGTGTTGTTAATTGGAACGCAGCCAAATGCCCTGGCATCTTCAACTTCTATCAGGTGAAGCGTTGCATCGGCGCCAGTCTCTTGATGAAATCTTGCTTGTTCTTTTAATTTATGAAGACTCAAAACATCTCCATTAAAAATATATACGGATTCATCGTCTTCTAAATTAAGTTCTTTTGCAGCATTTGCGATGGCGCCACCAGTACCAAGTGGTTCAGTTTCAACGGCATAAGAGATTTTGATTCCAAAACGAGAGCCATCACCAAAATATGGTTTAAAAACATCTGCTAGATATGAGGTTGCAAGAACTATTTCAGTTACTCCAGCATCGCGTGCTTTAACTATTTGATGTTCCGTAACAGGTGCACCAGCGATTCGCAACATTGGTTTTGGCGTACTAGTAGTAAGCGGCATCAATCTCGTGCCTTTTCCGCCAACTAGCAGAATTGCCTTTGAAATCTCGCTCATAAATTAATTCTCGCGACGGCTTCACTAATTTTTTCATCCGAGGCAGTTAGAGCAATTCGCACATATTTTGCACCAGCTTCCCCATAAAAGTTACCTGGAGTAACTAATATTCCCCGATCTGCAAACCAAGCTACTGTCTGCCAATCTTCCTCATCTCTAGTGCACCATATGTAAAGTCCTGCATTTGAGTATTCGACTTTAAATCCAACTTTTACAAGGGCTGCGGCCAACACTTTTCGTCGTTGCCGATAACGAGCAGCTTGAAGTTGCACATGCTCCTCATCTTCTAGCGCAACTTTCATAGCCCGTTGAGTGGGTAACGGCATCATTAAGCCAATATGTTTTCTAATTTCCAATAATTTCTTAATTAAGACTGGATCGCCTACGACGAAACCGGCTCGATAGCCAGCTAAGTTTGATCGCTTCGAAAGCGAATGCAATGCCAGTAATCCACGATTATCTCCCGCTGCAACTTTAAGAATAGAGATTCCAGATTGCGTATCTGGAAACGGCAGGTAGCACTCATCGCTTGCAATCGGAATTTGATTGGATCGCGACCAATCAATTATTGCTGCCAATTCATTATCGGAATGGACTCTTCCTGTTGGGTTTGAAGGTGAATTAATCCAAACTAAATCAACTTTCTCACCCTTAATTTTGGTGGGCCAAGTTGCTGGATCAATGTCGACTTCTAAAACTTCAGCTTTGGCAAGAATCCCGCCCACTTTATAAGTTGGATATGCAATCTTGGGAATCAAAATGCGCTTGGCTTCAAGTAAGAACGGAAGAAGCGCAACCATTTCCTTAGAGCCAATTGTTGGCAGTACATCAAATTCGCCACTTACGCCGATAATTTCTCTGGCATATTTCTCGATTGCTAATCGAAGTTCAGGAGTACCAGCCGTTACTGGATAACTAGGTGAATTGGAATTTCTCTTTAATTCTTCTTGAATGAAATCTGGAGTTGCATCAACCGGTGTACCTTGCGATAAATCAATAATTCCAGATTCGTGAGATTTGGCCCGTTCACCATACGGTGCAAGGGCGTCCCAAGGAAAATCTGGA
Organism: uncultured Clavibacter sp.; assembly: GCA_964428285.1. Classification (GTDB taxonomy): domain Bacteria; phylum Actinomycetota; class Actinomycetes; order Nanopelagicales; family Nanopelagicaceae; genus MAG-120802. Next base: position 6,034 of record CAYRXG010000033.1, on the reverse strand, counting down.
AGTTTCAATTAATAACTCAGAGAGTTTTACTCAGGTTTCTTTTCAATCTGAAGGAGTCGTGGATGATCTTTGCCAGTTGCGCCAACTTTGCTGGCGCCACCAGGAGAGCCAAGTTCATTGAAGAACTCAGAGTTCACATCTTTAAATTCACTCCATTGAGCAGGAACATCATCCTCATAGTAAATAGCCTCAACTGGGCAGACTGGCTCGCAGGCCCCACAATCAACGCACTCATCAGGTTGGATATAGAGCATCCGCTCACCCTCGTAAATGCAATCAACCGGACATTCCTCGATGCACGACTTATCTTTTACATCGACACACGGAAGGGCAATTACGTAGGTCACTGAACTCTCCTAACGAAAGCGGGTGCGCTTATCGTACATAATCTATCTTTATGAAGCGCGCGCAGGGCGGTAGAACGCCACTTCGTCTATATAACACCCTGACTCGCCAGGTTGAAAACCTAGAGTTTCGGGAACTTAATGGTGAGCCGACTGTAAATATTTACTGCTGTGGACCAACTGTGTATCGAGATGCACATATCGGGAATTTACGAACTTTCTTATTAGCTGATTTAGCACGAAGAGCATTGGAATTTGCAGATTACAAAGTTGATTTGGTTCAAAACATCACCGACGTTGGACATATGAGCGAGGATTTCGAGGAAGATAAAATTTTAGCCCAATCAAAAACGGAATCTCGAGACCCTTTTGAAATTGCGCGAGATTACGAGGCGAAGTTCCATGCAGATTGTCAGGCAATAAACATAAAGCCAGCTCGACTGTACCCAAGGGCCAGCGAAACGATTGACTTAATGATTGATGCAATTGAAGAATTGTTAGAAAAAGAACTTGCTTATCTTGGCGAAGACAATTCGATTTATTTTTCTGCCGAAAAATTTCCTTCTTACGGCGCGCTAAGCGGTAATCGACTTGATGCGCTGCAGCCTGGACATCGATATGAATTTACTGAAGGTGGTGCAAAAAGATTTCACGCTGACTGGGCGCTTTGGAAATCGGCGGGTAATCGGCGAGAAATGATTTGGGAAACTCCTTGGGGTCCGGGCTTTCCAGGGTGGCATATTGAATGCACTGCGATGTCGCTAAAGTATTTGGGCAATCATGTGGATTTACATGTTGGCGGTATAGATCTTCGTTTTCCTCATCACGAGAATGAACGAGCTCAATCAAATTCTCTGATTGGTGAAGAAGCAGTATCGCTTTGGCTACATGGTGAGCATTTGCTTTTCGAGGGTAGAAAGATGTCCAAGAGCGCTGGAAATGTTGTTTTGGTACGAGACTTGGTCTCAAGAAAAATTAGTCCACTGACACTGCGTTTTTGCTTTATGGAGAATCGATATCGCAGCCAGATGGATCTTTCTTGGAGCGCCTTGATCGCAGCTCACACTCTTTTAAATCGATGGCGCAAGAACTATCAACAATGGCTCGATTCGCCAGCAGATCAAAGCTCAGCGGTCAAAGATTTAAGCGAAGCAATCGCTCAAGACTTCTACGAAGATCTGGATACTCCAAAAGCGATAATCAAATTAAGATCAATTGAAAAGTCAGAGTTAACTCCTGGTGAAAAACGAGCCTTATTTGAAAATGTCGATCAGCTATTTGGACTTGAGTTATTGCATGAAATTGCCGATGAAGCTCTGCCAGAAGCGGCAATTGTTCTGCTAAAGGAACGAGAGGCTGCCAGATCGGAAAAGAATTTTGCAAAGAGTGATCAATTGCGAGATGAACTGGCAAAACTTGGAATCTCAGTTAAAGATTCAAAAGCTGGTCAAGAATGGAGCTGGCAGACTTTATAAATTAGATTCGCAACTATTTATTTTTATTGAATCGGATAAGTGCCCAGAGAAGCCAGATAAAACCTCCAAGCAAAAGTGAAGTTCCATAGGAATTACCTTCAACTAAGAGTTCATCGCCATTTCCAACAGATGCTCCCCTGATAACTACAAAGAGCCAACCTGCGGCAAAAAAGAGAAAGCTTATTTTCGATTGATACATCTGCTTTACGAGATAGGAGCCGAGCGTCAGTGCGATTGCAGA
>CAYRXG010000033.1:0-3874 GCA_964428285.1 uncultured Clavibacter sp. | reverse complement strand
GGTCCATCTAGAGAAATTTGGGTTGGGTGAGCTTTCATGGCAGCCATCTTTTTATCGACAAAAGCTTCGGCTGTAACCACCGAAGTAACTAAATGATCGGGCTTGGCAAATGGAAAATCCTCTGCCTTCTCTACGCCGAAGAAATCTGTTCCAGTTCCTTTCAATGCGGTAATGCCTTCTTCAATTACTGAGACTGGGATTGTGTTCCAATAGATCTTAGAAATTTCCCAACCAGCTTCTGTAGCTAATTCGGCCGCTCGCATCGCAACTTGATGCGCTTTGATGTGATCTGGATGTCCGTAGCCACCATTTTCATCATAAGTAATCAACACTTGAGGTTTAATCTCCAAAATAATTTCTACTAAATACTTAGCAGCTTCATCTAAATCTGCGTTCCAGAAGACATCCGTTCTGGAATTCTGTGGAGTTCCCATCATTCCGCTATCTCGCCACATCTTTTTTGGCGCACCAAGAAAACGATGATCACTTACTCCAAGCTCGCGCATCGCATTAGCTAATTCGGTTATTCGGTGTTCGCCTAATTTGTCATCCTGGCTACTTGCAAGATGAGCAAGTTCGGGCACAAGTACTTCGCCTTCTTCACCTCGCGTGCAAGTAACTAATGTGACTCCCGCGCCATTCGCAGCGTAATAGGCCATCGTTGCACCATTATTGATGGTTTCATCATCTGGGTGCGCATGCACAAGAAGCATTCTTAAATCGTTGGTAGCCATGTGATGCGAAGCCTATCTAAAAATCTTTGACAAATCGCTTTGTCTAACCTTTATCAAACATCTACTATGTGGGTAATGAGTAGCACCGAGATTAAAAATGAGAGTCGCTCCCGATTGCCGCGCGATGAGCGCCGAGCACAATTACTAACTGCCGCTCTTGAGATCTTCACAGCTTCTGGATATCACGCTGCATCGATGGATGAGATTGCAGATAAAGCCAGCGTTAGCAAACCCGTTCTTTACCAACATTTCCCATCTAAGTTAGATTTGTATCTCGCAGTTCTTGATCTACATATTGATTCACTTGTCTTCGCAATCCAAAAAGCAATTGCTTCAACTCGTGATAATAAAAATCGCGTCAAAGCAACTATCGATGCTTATTTTGGATTTATTGAGGGCGAAGGCGAGGCTTTTCGTCTTCTCTTTGAGAGCGATATGAGTACCGAGCCTCAAGTAAGAGAACGTCTTGAACGTATGACATATGACTGCGCTGTCGCTGTTAGCGCGGTGATTTCAGTTGATACCGGTCTACCAAAAGATGAGGCCATGATCCTGGCGATTGGTCTTATCGGTTGTGCTCAAATTTCAGCGAGACATTGGCTGGAGAAAGGCGGCAAGATAGATAGATCTGCGGCAAGCGCCTTGGTTACAAGTTTGATGTGGCGGGGAATTTCAGGTTTCCCGTTGTCAAAATAAATATTAAGGTTCTCGTATGACTACAAAAAAGAGTGCAAAGCCAGAAGGTGCACGTAGCGAAGTCCGAATCTCGGTTTCAGATCAGGCACGCGAAATAACTATTGAGGTAACTGCAGAACGTGATGAAGTCCTTGCCACAGTAAAGAAAGCCATCAGCGATTCGCAACCACTAGTCCTTACAGATATTAGAGGTCGTCAGTACTTGATTCCTGCGGCAAAAATTAGCTCAATTGAAATTGGCGATAGCGCAGAACGTCGCGTTGGTTTTGCCGGTCTCTAAACAAGCTTTAGTTCATCCAAAATCTCGTAAGTTAATTCTCTGATTCCTGCGGCAAAATCTGAGTTTGTCGCAAAAGAAAGTGGAGATTGCAGTAATTCCTGACCTTGATTTACCGTCGCATCGAACGGAATGTTGCTCTCTAAGAATTGGAAATCTTTCTTGAGTTGATCAAGTAGTTCAGGATTATTCATATAATTTCTACCGTTATTAGTCACAATCTTTACTTGTGGCTGGCTCTGACCGCGGCTTATAAAATTATTTAAATTTAACGCACCTCGTACGGAGATAATCGAACCGTCGACTGGTATCAGAATATGAGTTGCAATCTCAATTAATGTGGGCAGTAATGAACTTGGTCCGCTTGAACTGTCTATTAAAACTAAATCGAATTCTTCCGATTGAAAATCTGGAACTTTGCCATCGGCAAAAAGTAAGCGGCTGGCACTTGGTATTAATGAGTATCGATCAAGAGTTCTAGTCGCACAATCTTCAATTCTTACGGATTTCTCCATTACTTCTCGCAGCGTAAATCTAGGATTTTCAATTCCTGTCAGAAAAGTTAAAGTCGCATTCGGATCGGCATCGATTGCTAATGTTTTCTTCCCATACTCTGCCGAAGCAGTCGCAATTGCTTGGGTTAATGTGGTTTTACCAACACCGCCTGCGAGGTTGGCGATCAAAATTACTGGTTTCATGAGACTCGGAGTCGAGCCGCTCGCATCTGAGGTGTTTCTCTAAACCATCTCGGCAATTTATCTAGAGCCGATCTAGTGGTCTTTAAACCAAAATCAGTTGCGACATTAATTCCAGGCGGTGTCGGCCAGCCATAAAGCTTTCGTGCCCAATTTGGTAATGATGCTGCTGCTAAGGAAGTTACGCCACCCCATAGTGGCGCTATAGGTGTTCCAAATCGAAGTATTGGCGGGAGAGGTGGCAAAGCAATGAATAACGCTGCGCGTTTCGCATCGTCACTTGCCGATAGTTCAGGCTGTATCCGTGAAAAATAATCATTCATTTCCGAGACGCTGCTTGGCGTATCTTCTTTAGAGATACCGACTAATTCTGCAAATTTAACCATCTCGGCTAAATATTGATCTTGTTCAGTTGGATTAAGTTTCAAGCCCGATCTAATTGCAGTATCTAGAAAAGCATCAACCATCGCCATATGAACCCAAAGAAGTAAGTGCGGGTCATCAAGTTTTAACTTGCTATGTATTTTTCGCACTCTTGATGCAAGCTGATCCGCCTCTTCTTTTGTTCCAAAAGTCAGAGTGCCCACATAATCGCCGGTTCGCTGTAATCGACCCCAAGCATCTTCTCGGAAATTTGAGTGAGCAGCGACTCCGGACATTGCACCTGGATGAAGCGCTTGTTCCAATAATGCGCGGATTCCCCCAACTAGCATTGAAGAATCGGAGTGAATCTTCCAAGTAATGCTATCTGGAGCAAAATATCCGCTCATCAAATCAATCCTTTGATTCCTGTCATTAACATTTCAAAGGCAATGGCTGCTGTCAGCAATCCAGCGATTTTTGCAAGGAGTGCAACGCCAGTCGCCTTTATCAATCCCAAAATTCGAGTAGCAAAGGTGAGTGTTAAGGCTATTACTAAATGAGCACCAAAAACTGCAAGGGAAAGCGCTAGAAAACGATCTGGAGCATCAACCTTTGCCGCAAAAAGCATGATTGTGACAATTGCTCCGGGACCTGCCAATAAAGGTGTGCCAAGTGGAACTAGCGCTACATTTTTTTCTAATCCCTTATCGTCGCTATGGTCTTCAATGCCCTTTAGTAGATCTAGGGAAATCAGAAGCAGAAGAAGTCCGCCTGCTCCTTGTAGGGCAGAAATTGAGATTTCTAAATAGTCAACAATGAACTGACCGAATAGCGCAAAGATTGAAATAATTAGTAATGATGTCGCAGCAGCTAGCCATGCCATTTTTACTTGTTGCTGTCTAGTTTTTGATCCAGTTAGAGATAGAAATAACGGCGCAGCTCCAGGCGGATCCAAAATCACTAATAATGTTACGAACGCCTGCAAACCAAATGTAAGCGCAGTTAATTCACTCATGCTGATACAACCCTTCGTTCGCGCGCCCGAGATTCGAGTCGTTCCCATTGTTCAGGTGATGTTGAGAATTCAGCAAGTTGATTAAGTTTTCCAG
>CAYRXG010000032.1:0-9411 GCA_964428285.1 uncultured Clavibacter sp. | reverse complement strand
CGGCAAGTGCCCATCGCTATAGATGCTACATACGCACCTTGGCCGCCACCATTACTGGCATTCCAGGAAAAGTCTATGTACTTCAGTGGGAAAGATTTATTAGTAGCTCAGGCACTAGATCAGATCTCCCTTTTTCACAACCTAACTCTTGATAAAGTTGAAATGTTTAAGTCTCTACGAAGTCTTATCTAAATTCCACATCAAGCTCGCTATAAACTTCCGGGCAGGCAAAATCCATTAGTCTGAATGGATGCAAGCTCTCATCTTCATAACATTTCTTATGGTGTCTGCTACGGATATACGAGACAGATTAATACCTAAGAGAATTGTTTTCCTCAATTACCTTGTTGGTTTTCTGATAGATCCAGTGGTAATTTTTCAATCTTTCGTGATTTGGATTTTGTACATCACACTAGCTAAATTCGCATTAGAGATACGTAAATCATCCGCTATTGGATATGGAGATATTCGACTTGCAGGATTGACTGCTTGCTCAGCACACGGCCTAGAAGGTGCAATATCGACAAATGTTTTCGCCTGGCTATTTGCTTCCTTCTTTGTGGCGTACTTTTATATAGGCAAAAGGCACCTTCGTCATAAATCTTTTCCATTCGCACCTTTTCTAGCGCTCGGCTATCTCTTATCATGAGCGAGAAACAAGGGACATCTGCGATAATTTCCCAATGCGTTGGTTAACTGCCGGGGAATCTCATGGACCTTCATTAGTTGGAATCATCGAGGGCATGCCAGCAGGTATCGAAATAACTACTGGTGATATTCAGGATGCGCTTGCCCGGCGTCGATTAGGTTTTGGTCGCGGCGCTCGTCAACAGTTTGAGAAAGATATTGTTCGTGTTCTTGGTGGATTACGTCACGGCAAGTCTCAAGGTGGGCCAATTGCAATAGAAATAGAAAATAGTGAATGGCCCAAGTGGGAGAAAGTTATGTCTCCTGATCCAGTTTCGGAGCAAGAGCTTGCAGATTTAGCGCGAAATGCTCCACTTTCAAGACCACGACCAGGACATGCAGATTTGGCAGGAATGCAAAAATATGGATTTGATGATGCCAGACCTATTTTAGAAAGAGCCTCTGCAAGGGAGACCGCAACGAGAGTGGCTTTAGGTGAAGTTGCAAAACGTTTCATAAGACAAGTCGCTGGAATCGAAGTTTTAAGTCACGTTACAAGAATTGGTCAAGTAGAAATTCCAGAAAATTCTTTACTTCCAAAACCTGAAGATCTTGCCGAAATTGATCAAAGTTCAGTTCGTTGTTTTGATAAAGAATCCGAAGAGCGAATGATTGAGGAGATTGAATTAGCAAAGAAAGAAGGAGACACCCTTGGCGGTGTCGTTGAAGTACTTGCCTACAATGTGATGCCAGGACTTGGGTCTCATGTTCACTGGGATCGACGACTTGATAGCCAACTTGCTGCCGCTCTCATGGGGATTCAAGCAATCAAAGGTGTTGAGATTGGTGATGGCTTTGCAACCGCTTCTCGTAGAGGTTCTAAAGCCCACGATGAGATTGCTCTCAGCGATGATGGAAAAATTGTTAGACGAACTGATAGAGCCGGCGGGACTGAAGGCGGCATCAGTAATGGTGAAATCTTAAAAGTTCGAGCAGCTATGAAGCCCATTTCAACTGTTCCTAAAGCACTAGATACAGTAGACGTTAAGTCTGGAGAGATCGCGAAAGCAATTAATCAACGATCAGATGTATGCGCCGTGCCTGCAGCTGGAGTGATAGCTGAATCTATGGTTGCACTCGTGTTAGCCCAGGCGATTCTTGAGAAATTCGGCGGTGATAGCGTTTTGGAAACTTCGCGGAATATTGATTCTTTTTTAGCAACCTTAACAAGGTACTAACAAATGAAGATTATCTTGATAGGACCACCTGGTTCAGGTAAAAGTAGTGTCGGAAAAGAGCTTGCGAATCTGATGAACTTGCGACATATCGATACGGATTCGTTAATTGAAACAAAAGTAGGAAAACGGATTGCCGATATTTTTCTAGAAGATGGGGAGTCTAAATTTAGGGAAATCGAGCGTGAAGTAGTTTTAGATAGTCTAAATTTGGAGAACGCGGTAATTTCACTAGGCGGAGGTTCAATTTTAGATTCTGAAGTTGCCGCAAGATTACGAAACGAATCTAATGTCGTCTATCTAGAGGTCTCTATTTCGAATGCGGCTCCTCGAGTTGGCTTCAATACAGATCGACCTCTCCTTGTTGCTAACCCCAGACAACAATGGTTGAAATTAATGGAGGCTCGGAAATCTATTTATGAAGAGCTGGGCTCTAAACAAATTTCAACAGATAACCGAAAACCGAAAGAGATAGCTAAAGAACTTATGGAGTTAATCGGATGACGATCATCAAGATTAACGCCGAACATGAATACGAAGTGGAAAGTGGAATCAATTGGAATAAGCGGCTTTCCGAATTATCCCAGGGCCGAGACTTTAGAGTTCTAACTCCGCCGTCGATTGCAGCTGCAGTTTCGAAAGAGGTATCCGGTTCGAAATTGATAGTTACCCCTGAAGGCGAGTCACAAAAAAGTTTTGCTTTCTTAGAGGAGCTACTGGAGAAACTTGCAAGGGAGAATTTATCCAGAGATTCACTATTGATCGGAATTGGCGGAGGTGCCACTACAGACTTAACAGGCTTTGCTGCTGCGGTCTTTATGAGAGGAATTGATTGGATTGCAATTCCAACTAGCGTTGCTGGAATGGTTGATGCAGCTATCGGAGGCAAAACCGGAATTAATTTAGCTCATGGTAAGAATCTTGTTGGAGCTTTTCATTCACCGATAAGGGTGCTTGTAGATTTTAATTGGATTGAATCTTTACCGCAACGAGATATCAAAGCTGGCTTGGCGGAATCGGTTAAATGTGGCTTTATCGCTGATCCCGAAATCCTCAATTTAGTCGAGAGAAATTATTCAAAAAATTTGGCAGAGATAATCGAGCGCTCAATTTCCGTTAAGGCAAAAGTTGTTAGCTCTGATTTTAAGGAAAGTGGCGAACGTGAAATTCTTAATTATGGTCATACTTTAGGTCATGCCATCGAATCGGAATCTAATTTTTCATTAAAGCATGGCGAGGCAATAGCAATTGGAATGCATTTCGCGGCGGCTCTCTCGGCGAAAATTGAAGGCTTAAATATCGATATTTTTGATCGCCATAAAGAGATATTGAAGAAACTGGATCTACCTATTCATTACAAATCTGGTGCTTGGGAGAAGCTCTACTCGTTCATGCTCAATGATAAGAAACGTAAAGGTACGGAAGTTCGCTTTGTGAGCCTGAAGAGCATTGGTCAGTGCGGCCGAATTTCGATTCCAGAGAGTATTCTTCGGGAGGTTTACATAAACCAGATAGGACTTGAATCATGAAAGTTTTAGTAATTAATGGTCCGAACTTGGATATGCTCGGTAAACGCGAAGTTAATTTTTATGGGTCAAATACCTATGATGATTTGAAGTTGATGATCTCAAATTATGCTTCCAATCTTGGGCTAGAAGCAGATATCCGCCAAACCAATGATGAGGCAACCATGATTTCCTGGTTGCATGAAGCTGCGGAATCCAATTTGCCGGTAATAATAAATCCGGCAGCTTTCACGCATTACTCCTATGCAATAAGAGATGCCATTGTCATGGTTCAAGCAGCGAAGATTGAAGTACATCTATCAAACCCATTATCTCGAGAAGAGTTTAGACACACCTCGGTTATTTCTGGCGTGGTTGATGGAACCATAAGTGGTTTCGGTGTCAATTCATATCGCCTTGCCCTCGAAGCAATCCGCGATTTAACTAAATAGATTTTTAAAGGTAATCTTCTTGCCATGGCGACCACAAATGATCTGAAAAACGGAATGACCTTGGACCTTGATGGTCAACTATGGAATGTTGTTGAATTTCAACATGTGAAACCAGGTAAGGGACCAGCTTTCGTGAGAACGAAGCTTAAAAATGTTCTCTCGGGGAAAGTTGTCGAAAAGACATTTAATGCTGGCGTAAAGGTTGAAGTAGCAATACTGGAGAAAAGAGAGATGCAGTATCTCTACAAGGATAATTCCGGATACGTCTTTATGGACAACACAACCTTTGATCAAGTAACCATTTCAGAAGAGACAGTTGGCGAGAGTTCAAATTATCTTCTCGAAAATATGGAAGTCATTGTTGCAATTCATGAAGGAAATCCGCTTTATGTTGAGATGCCGCCTTCCGTTGCTCTTCGAATAACTTATACGGAGCCAGGACTACAAGGGGATCGATCCTCTGCGGGCAGCAAACCCGCGACACTTGAAACTGGAATTTCCGTACAAGTTCCTCTCTTCATAAAGCAAGATGAAGTGATATTGGTTGATACTCGCACCGGTGATTATCTGGGGCGCGCAAACTAAGTGAGCGCTCGCTCGAAAGCGCGTAAAGCTGCCCTAGATTTACTTTACGAGAGCGATATCAGAAGCCGTCCTGCAACTGAACTTTTGAATGAACGTCTTACTGATTTAGATTATTTAATTCGCGATTACACAAGAAACTTGATTGTTGGGGTTAGTGAAAAGAAATCGAAAATTGACGAAATTATCCTGATGCGCGCAAAAGGCTGGGATTTAGATCGGATGCCTGTTATCGATCGAAATATCCTGCGTTTAGGCACATTTGAGCTTCTCTGGTCCGATGAGATTCCCGCGAACGTTGCTATAAGCGAAGCTGTAGAACTAGCTAAATCCTTATCAACCGAGGAATCGGCCAGCTACATAAATGGAGTATTGGCAGCCATTCTCGAGGTCAAAAGCGACTTAGTTCTCTAAATCAAGGCAATAATTCCTTGCTCTGCTAAGGTTCCCCTGCCTTTAATCCGCGTCCTGAGAGACGAGAAAGGGGATGTAGATGCCTACCGTTTTGTCAGCGCCGGATTTACAACGTGCGCTCAAGCGAATCGCACATGAAATATTAGAAAAAAATCGCGGAAGTGAATCCATTGTTCTCTTAGGCATTCCCACTCGAGGTGCAACCCTAAGCCAGCGATTGGCTCAAGTAATTTCAAGTTTAGAGAATTGCCCAATAGATCAAGGCACTCTTGACATCACTTTGTATCGTGATGACCTTTCAAGGCAGGCGCCGCGAAGTTTGCTCCCAACTGTCATACCCACATCAGGAATTGATGGAAAAAACGTAATACTGATTGACGACGTATTGTTTTCGGGCAGAACAATTAGAGCAGCGCTCGATGCATTATCTGAATTTGGACGACCAAAATCTGTTCAACTGGCTGTGCTGATTGACCGAGGGCACCGTGAATTGCCAATAAGGGCAGATTACGTAGGGAAAAACATTCCAACTAGCAGAACCGAGCGAGTTCAGGTTTGCTTAACGGAAATAGATGGAATTGATGAAGTTCGGATTGAAGAAACGTTATGAAAACTCATTTACTAACTATTGAGGACTTAACTCGAGATGATGCGCTAAACATCTTAGAAACTGCAGTGGAACTATCTCGAATCAGTGACTCCACAATCAAAAAACTTCCCACATTAAGAGGACGTACTGTTGTTAACCTCTTTTTTGAAGATTCCACCAGAACTCGCATTTCATTCGAAGCTGCCGCAAAGCGCCTATCTGCTGATGTCATTAATTTTTCAGCAAAAGGGTCTTCGTTAAGTAAAGGCGAGAGTTTGAAAGATACGGCGCAAACCTTGCAGGCGATGGGCGCTGACGGTGTTGTAATCCGACATCCTGCTTCTGGCGCCGCAAAAAGTCTAGCTGATGGAGGATGGATTAAGGGAAGCGTCATAAATGCCGGCGACGGAACTCATGAACATCCAACGCAAGCTCTTCTTGATGCTTTCACCATTCGCGAAAAATTACTAAATGGTTCTGGAGATTTGAAAGGTTTAGAGATAGCAATTGTTGGCGACATACTCCATTCCAGAGTTGCGCGCAGCAATGCATTGCTCTTGCGGAAACTAGGTGCTTCTGTAACGTTAATTGCACCACCAACGTTGTTACCAGTTGAGGTAGCAGGATGGGGAGTAAAGAGCTCCTATAACTTTGATGAGGAACTTGAAAAATTCGATGTGGTAATGATGCTGCGAGTTCAACGCGAGCGAATGAATGATTCATTTTTTCCTAGCGAGCGAGAGTATTCTCGCGAATACGGATTAAATGCAGAACGCGTTTCAAGATTAAAGAAGTCAGCACTAGTTATGCATCCAGGGCCGATGAATCGTGGACTTGAAATTTCAGCAGATGCGGCAGATTGCGCTAAAGCGGTAATAGTCGATCAAGTGAAGAACGGTGTAATAGTCCGCATGGCGGTTCTATATCTTTTGCTAGGAGGTATTGAAAATGTTCGAAAATAGCTCCAAGTTTAAAATCTTTAATCTTAAAGACACCGAGGGGAAGCCGCTTTCACTTGAAGTAACGGCTGGATTGATTTCTAAAATTACAAACGAGGAAGGCGCTTCACTTGATTCCTCAGAGAAAATTCAACTAATTGATGGTTTGGGAAAGACAGTTATTTCTGGATTAGTCGATTTGCACACCCATCTTCGCGAGCCAGGTAATGAAGACTCGGAAACGGTTTTAACAGGGTCGCAGGCGGCCGTTGCTGGTGGTTTTTGTGCGGTAAGTGCCATGGCTAATTCATTCCCAGTTGCAGACACTGCAGGTGTTGTCGAGCAAGTATTTAGATTGGGACAATCTCACGGAATCTGCGATGTATTTCCAATAGGGGCAATCACTGTAGGGCTTAAAGGAGAGCAGTTATCAGAGATGACTGCCATGCATCGTTCTGAGGCTCGAACTCGAATTTTTAGTGATGATGGAAAATGTTTATCGAATGCATTGGTGATGCGAAGAGCCCTTGAATATGTGAAGATTTTCGACGGTGTAATTGCGCAACATGCTCAAGATCCACTCCTTACGGCAGACTCGCAGATGAATGAAGGTCTAGTTTCTGCAAAATTAGGCTTGAAAGGCTGGCCAGCTGTTGCAGAAGAAGCGATAATCGCAAGAGATATCCTCTTGGCAGAGCATGTACAAAGTAGATTGCATATTTGCCATGTCAGCACGGCGGGAAGTGTTGAAATTATTAGATGGGCAAAGAATCGTGGATTCCAAGTAACATGTGAAGTAACACCTCACCATTTGTTATTGACAGAAGATCTTGTCGAGTCATACAACCCTATTTTCAAAGTAAACCCACCGCTCCGTACCAAGAGCGATGTTGAGGCGTTGCGTCAAGGAGTAGCTGACGGAACTATTGATGTTATTGCGACCGATCACGCTCCTCATCCCAAGGAAAGTAAAGATTGTGAATGGCCAGCGGCAGCGTTTGGCATGACTGGATTAGAAACTGCGCTTTCCGTTTCATATAAATCTTTAGTAGAAAATAAGATCCTAAATTTGAGTCAGCTAATTCAAATTATGAGTGAAAAACCGGCTCGGATCGGGAAGTATGAGCAACACGGAGAGTTGAAAGTAGGTAAGGAGGCTAACTTCGCGCTTGTTGACTTGAGCGAATCTTGGTCGCCACAGCGAGGCTCGGGCTATAGTAAGAGTCAGAACAATCCATTCATGGATTACCAACTTCCCGTTGTTGTTGAGGAAACTTACCTAAGAGGCAAGATGGTTTTTAGGAGAGACGCCCAATGAGCGTTGCATATCTAGTTCTTGATGATGGAACTATTTTCGAAGGACAATCTTGGGGCGCTACTGGTCAAACGTTTGGAGAAATCGTTTTCGCCACAGGCATGACGGGTTATCAAGAAACCTTGACTGATCCTTCTTATGTCAATCAAGTGGTAGTAATGACAGCCCCACACATTGGAAATACTGGTGTTAATTCCGAAGATATGGAATCTAAAAAAATATGGGTTAGCGGCTTTGTGGTTCGCAATCCATCTCCTGTCGTATCGAATTGGAGAGCTGAAGAATCACTCGAAACTTCTTTGAGGAGAAATAGTGTTGTGGGAATCTCGGGAGTAGATACTCGTGCAATCACGAGACACATTAGAGATCGTGGAGCCATGCGCGTGGGAATCTTTTCAGAAAGCGAATTATCAAGAGAAGAAATGGTCACTAAGGTCAGAGGGGTCAGTCAAATGGCTGGTTCATATTTAGCCGATGTTGTTTCCGTTACTGAGCCCACTGTCATTCCTGCTTCTGCGTCGCGTCAATTCAAAGTTGCTGCTTACGATCTAGGCATTAAATCTGCGACTCCAAAGAATTTCTCTAAAAGAGGCATTGAGACTCATCTTTTGCCGGCTGACACTGCATTTGAAGATATTGCCGATCAAGGGTTTGATGGAATTTTTCTATCCAACGGGCCAGGCGATCCGGCAACAATGACAGATGTAGTCGAAAATATTCGTAAAGCTCTCTTTGCGGGAATTCCTATTTTTGGAATTTGTTTTGGTCACCAAATATTGGGGAGAGCATTGGGATTTGATACATACAAGCTGCAATTCGGTCATCGCGGCATAAACCAACCAGTGTTAAACAAAATCCGTAATCAAGTAGAGATTACCGCTCATAATCATGGTTTTGCAGTTGATGCGCCGACAAATGGAGAATTCTCAACAGTTTTTGGCCCGGGAATAGTTTCGCATATTAATTTAAATGACGGAGTAGTTGAAGGTTTGAAACTTCTTGATACGCCTGCATTTTCGGTTCAATATCACCCAGAATCTGCAGCAGGGCCTCATGATGCGAATTACCTTTTTGATGATTTCTTAGAGATGATGAGGCTTCATGCCAAAAGATGACCGCATCAAAAGTGTAATGGTTATCGGCAGCGGTCCGATTGTCATAGGACAGGCTTGCGAATTTGATTATTCAGGTACACAAGCATGTCGGGTGTTGAAGAGCGAAGGTATTCGAGTCATTTTGGTAAACAGTAATCCAGCTACCATTATGACTGACCCGCAATTTGCTGACGCCACATATATCGAACCGATAACTCCACATTTTCTTGAGGAGATAATTGCAAAAGAACGCCCAGATGCTCTTTTAGCAACACTAGGAGGTCAGACGGCGCTCAATGCTGCGATGCAACTTGATGCGAACGGAATATTAGCGAAGTATCAAGTAAGGCTTATCGGTGCAGATATACCTGCAATAAAACGTGGTGAGAATCGCGAGGAATTTAGGAATATCGTTGAGAAGGTCGGCGGTGAATCCGCTAAATCTATTATTTGCCATTCAATTGAGGAATGTTTACAAGCAGTGAATATTCTCAATTACCCGGTTGTTGTAAGACCTTCATTTACTATGGGTGGACTAGGCAGCGGTATCGCAAGAGATCCAGATGAACTTAAATTAATTGCTGGAGCAGGTTTGCAACACAGTCCAGTTTCCGAAGTTTTGTTGGAAGAGTCAATTATTGGTTGGAAAGAGTTTGAGCT
>CAYRXG010000031.1:0-9975 GCA_964428285.1 uncultured Clavibacter sp. | reverse complement strand
GTGTCTCTGATGTAGAAGTCACCGAAAAAGATGTTGATGAACAGATTGAAGCTCTACGGGTTCGATTTGGCACATTAACCACAATCGAGAAAGATGCGGCATCAGGTGATTTTGTAACCATTGATTTGATTGCAAAGGTCGACGGCAAAGAAGTTGAAGGCGGAACTGCCAATAACATTTCATACGAAGTCGGCTCGAATCGAATGATTGATGGACTGGACGCTGCTCTTGAAGGAATGAAAGTTGGCGAGAATAAGACTTTTAATACCCAGCTTGTTGGTATGAAGGAGGGCGAAACTGGGGAAGTAAGCGTTACTTTGCAAGCCGTTAAAAAACGAGAACTCCCTGAGCTTAATGATGAGTTTGCAAAACTTGCCAGCGAATTCGAAACACTCGAAGAATTAAGGTCAGATGCAAAAGAACGACTATCTCGCTTAAAAGCGATGGAACAAGGGGCAGAAGCTCGCGACGCTCTCTTGAAACACCTTTTAGATAATGTAGAAATTCAAGTTCCAGAACAGCTTGTAAAAGATGAAGTTCACGATCATCTCGAAAAAGAGAATCGACTAGAAGATGAGACTCATAGAAGTGAAGTCACTGAGGAGATAACTCGATCGGTACGTGCAGATTTCTTATTAGACTCCATTGTTAAAGCTGAAGAAGTACAGGTTTCTGAAGCAGAACTTACTGAGTATTTGATTCGCACTGCGGCCCGTTACGGAATGTCTCCAGATCAATTTGCACAGCAATTGAGTCAGGCAGGACAGATTGCGGCGTTAATGGCAGAAGTTTCCCGAACCAAAGCGCTCGCTACTGTTCTGGAAAGAGTCAAAATTAAGGATGCTTCAGGACGTGCCATTGATCTCTCTAAGTTAAATCCCAAGCCTGCGACTGAAGCTGCAAGCGAATAACTATCTGCCCTGAGCGAACAAAGGGCATTTTCACCGATTTTGGGAAGCAAATTTCGGTCTGGGGCGTTAAGGTCACTACATAACGAAATCTCAGGAGGACTTTCTTGGAGCTAATTACCCCACGCATGGCATCTAGCAACGCCGGCGGTTTGGATGATCAGGTTTACAACAGGTTGCTAAAGGAACGAATCATTTTCCTTGCTTCGGTTGTAGAAGATTCGATGGCTAATGCAATTGCAGCTCAGATGCTCCTTCTTGCAGCTGAAGATCCAGAAAAAGATATTTACCTCTACATAAATTCTCCGGGAGGTTCAATCTCGGCTGGAATGGCTATCTATGACACGATGCAATATATAAAGAATGATGTTGCAACAGTTGCGATGGGACTTGCAGCTTCAATGGGTCAGTTCTTACTTTGCGCGGGAGCTCCCGGAAAGAGATATGCACTCCCACACGCGCGCATCATGATGCACCAACCTTCAGGTGGCATCGGCGGAACCGCATCCGATATCAAGATTCAAGCAGAACAGATGTCATTTACAAAGAAGAAGATGGCGGAACTAATCGCGTTTCATACCGGTCAGAAAATAGAGACTATTACTGTCGATTCCGATCGTGATCGCTGGTTCACAGCAGATGAAGCGAAGGAATATGGATTTGTTGATCATGTAGTGAAATCTGCAGGTCAAGTTTCTGGAAGCGGAGGAACAGCTCGATGAGTAATTACGAATTCCAAAATCGTTACGTTCTTCCTACTATTGAAGAGCGAACTTCATATGGATACAAGCGACTTGATCCATATACAAAACTATTTGAAGAGCGAATCATCTTCTTAGGTCAAGCAATTGATGACACCGTTGCAAATGATGTTATGGCCCAGCTCCTTACCTTGGAGTCTATGGATCCAGATCGTGACATCATGATGTACATCAATTCACCCGGTGGATCGTTTACTGCGTTGACTGCCATTTATGACACCATGCAATTTGTACGCCCAGACATCATGACTATCTGCCTCGGACAAGCCGCATCAGCAGCCGCGGTTTTACTTGCTGGCGGAACTGCCGGTAAGAGAATGGCGCTAGAACATTCCAGAATTTTGATCCACCAGCCATATAGTGAAGGTGGCGGACAGGGTTCGGATATTGAAATTCAAGCTCGTGAAGTCTTGCGAATGCGAGAACTTCTTGAAGTAATGCTGGCAAAGCATTCAAAGAAATCTCAAGAAGAGATCGCTAAAGATATCGAGCGCGACAAGATCCTTACGGCAAACGAAGCTGTTGAATACGGCCTTGTAGATCAAATTCTTGCCAGCCGTAAAGCTTCGCTAAAGCGCTAAGCGCAATTACTCTAATAGCGAACGCGTTTAACCGACCATGAAGAGGGTTGCCGACTTACCATTAGTTACTTCCCTAGTGAAAGTTGGCTAACGTGACTCGCATCGGTGAAAGCGGCGATCTGCTTAAGTGTTCATTCTGTGGCAAAACACAGAAGCAAGTAAAGAAACTTATTGCAGGTCCGGGCGTTTACATTTGCGATGAATGTATCGATTTATGTAATGAAATCATCGAGGACGAATTAAATGAAGCTTCGGGACTTGGCTTACAAGAGCTTCCGAAGCCACAAGAGATTTATGAATTCCTAGATCAATATGTAATCGGACAAGATCGAGCTAAGAAATCACTATCGGTAGCCGTTTACAACCATTACAAACGAATTAAGACAGGCGATCGACATCGTGAAGATGGCGTTGAAATCGCCAAGAGCAATATCTTGTTGCTAGGCCCGACAGGCTGCGGAAAAACATTGCTGGCTCAGACTTTGGCAAGAATGCTTAATGTTCCTTTCGCGATTGCAGATGCAACTGCATTAACCGAAGCCGGTTATGTCGGCGAAGATGTTGAAAATATTCTTCTTAAATTAATTCAGGCAGCAGATTTTGATGTGAAGAAAGCTGAAACTGGAATTATTTACATTGACGAAATTGATAAGGTAGCTCGAAAGAGTGAGAATCCTTCAATCACCAGAGATGTTTCTGGTGAGGGTGTGCAACAAGCACTACTTAAAATTTTAGAAGGAACAACGGCGTCTGTTCCGCCACAAGGTGGCAGAAAGCATCCGCATCAAGAATTTATTCAAATCGATACCACCAATGTTCTCTTTATTGTAGGCGGAGCATTTGCTGGCCTCGAGAAAATTATCGAAGCAAGAAAAGGTAAGGCAGGCGTAGGTTTTAATGCAGCCTTAAAGATTCTGAAAGAAGACGAAAAGCTTGATCCGTTTGCAGAAGTAATGCCAGAGGATTTACTGAAATTCGGAATGATTCCAGAGTTTATTGGTCGACTTCCGGTAGTCACATCTGTCGAAAGTTTAGATCGAGCTGCCTTGCTACAAATTCTCACCGAGCCAAAGAATGCGCTAGTCAAGCAGTATCAGCATCTTTTCGATATGGATGATGTTGAACTAGAAATTGATAAAGAAGCACTTGATCTAATCGCTGATCAAGCAATTGCTCGCGGAACCGGCGCACGTGGGTTACGTGCAATTATGGAAGAAATACTCCTTCCGATTATGTACGAAGTCCCAAGCAAGAAAGAGATTGGCAAAGTTGTCGTAAATGCTCAAGTAATAACTGATAAAACTTCACCGCTTTACGTAGAACGAGGTCCAAATAGCGTAAAACGAAGTGGTAAACGCGGAGAAGAAAAGACTGCTTAGCAATCGGTAGACTCACGCCTTATGTCAGAGTTGCCATCAAATTTCGCACCCAACGAGATTGAGTCTGCGCTCTACAACAAATGGCTCGAGGCGGGATATTTCAAAGCCAATCCAAAATCAGAGAAACCGCCTTTTTGTATCGTCATACCGCCGCCGAACGTAACTGGAAGTCTTCACATTGGTCACGCACTAGACCACACGATTCAAGATCTTCTTATTCGCATGAAGCGAATGAAAGGTTTTGAGACGCTCTGGTTACCTGGAATGGATCACGCTGGAATTGCAACGCAGAATGTCGTGGAGAAACAACTTGCAACAGAGAAAAAATCTCGACATGACTTAGGACGTGAAGAGTTTGTAAAGAAAGTTTGGGAATGGAAAGCTGAATCGGGCGGCGCAATTCTTGGCCAGATGAAGCGACTTGGCGACAGCGTTGACTGGAGCCGTGAACGATTTACGATGGATGAAGGTTTATCGCGAGCAGTCTTAACAATTTTTAAAAGACTTTATGATGCTGACCTTATATATCGCGCCGAGCGAATCATTAATTGGTGCACGCGTTGCTTAACAGCTCTTTCTGATATTGAAGTAGATCATCAAGAAATTGATGGCGAATTCGTTCAAATTCGATATGGCGATCTCGATGGAGATCATATTTTTATTGCTACGACACGACCAGAGACTATGTTGGGTGACGGTGCAGTAGCCGTAAATCCCAAAGATGATCGATACAAGCATTTAATTGGCAAGAAAGTTAAATTGCCTTATGTAAATCGCATGATTCCCGTAATCGCAGATGAATTGGTTGATCCAGAATTTGGAACTGGCGCAGTTAAAGTTACTGCTGCACATGACCCAAATGACTTCGAAATGGGACAAAGACATGGCGTTCCAATGATTGTCATCATGAACGAGTCCGGTGTAATGGAAGGTACCGGTACTCAATTTGATGGCATGGATAGATTTAAAGCTCGCAAAGAGGTTATTGAGCAATTACGAGCTGATGGCCTACTCGGTTGGGAGAAACGTCCTTACAAACATAGCGTTGGGCATTGTTCGCGATGCAACACAATCGTTGAACCAAGATTATCTATGCAATGGTTTGTCAAAGTTGCACCTTTAGCAAAGATGGCAGGCGACGCTGTTCGCCAAGGTAAAGTAAAAATCTCTCCTGAAGAAATGGAACCCAGATATTTCGATTGGGTCGATAACATGCATGATTGGTGTATTTCTCGACAACTTTGGTGGGGACACAGAATTCCAGTTTGGTATGGACCAAATGGTGAAATGAAAGTTATTGGACCGGATGAATCTGCACCTTCTGGTTGGGAACAAGATGAAGATGTATTGGATACCTGGTTTTCATCTGCACTATGGCCATTTTCAACTTTAGGTTGGCCAGAAGAGACTGAAGATTTACGTAAGTTCTATCCGACCTCAGTTTTGGTAACTGGATACGACATTTTATTTTTCTGGGTCGCACGCATGATGATCTTTTCGTTATTTGCAATGGACGGTAAGCAACCATTTAACGTGATTGCACTTCACGGATTAGTTAGAGATAAACACGGAAAGAAGATGTCAAAATCGAAGGGCAATGTAATTGATCCACTTGAGTTCATGGATAAGTACGGATCAGATGCCCTCCGTTTTGCATTAGCCAGAGGTGCTAATCCTGGTACTGACCAAGCGTTGGCAGAAGAGTGGATTGCCGGGGCTAGAAACTTTGCAACTAAAGTCTGGAATGCGACACGTTTTGCAATCATGAATGGGGCAAATACAAAAGGGGCACTACCTAATCGAAATGAACTAAATCATGTCGATCGGTGGGTGCTTGATTTATTAGATGAAACAATCAAAGAAGTAGATTCATTATACGAAAATTTTGAATTTGCCAAGGCGAGTGAAGCTCTCTATCACTTTGCTTGGGATGAAGTATGTGATTGGTATTTGGAGTTAATTAAAGACATATTTGCAAAAGGTGGCGAACAAGCAAAGCAAACCAGTCGAGTACTTGGGCACGTTTTGGATCAACTACTACGTTTGATGCATCCAAATATGCCTTTTATTTCGGAGGCTCTCTGGACTTCGCTTACCGATGGCGAATCTCTGGTAATCGCAGAATGGCCAAAGAGTTCAAATACTGATTTAGATTCGGAAGCAAAAGAAGTAGTAGAAGATATGAAACGTCTTATAACGGAAATCAGACGTTTTCGTAGTGATCAGGGAATCAAGACCTCTGCTCGAATCAAAGCCAAGATTGACGGATTATCGGGAGCACTTTCTGGATATGAAGATGCAATTAGATTTCTAGTGAAGCTTGATGCGCCCACCGAGGGATTCGCCAGCAGCGCAAGAATTGAAATCGGAAAATTTGTTGTCTCATTTGACTTAACCGGAGCAATCGACGTGAAGGCAGAGCGGGCCCGACTAACTAAAGATTTAGCTACCGTTGAAAAAGATCGTCAAACCGCAGAAGTAAAACTTGGAAATGAAAACTTTATGGCAAAGGCCCCTATGGAAGTTGTTGCCGAGATACGCGAAAGATTAGTTTTTTGCGATAGCGAAATTGAGCGAATCAAGGCCTTGCTAAAAGCTTTACCAAGCGAATAGTTATGTTCTCGGAGCGCATGCATGAAGTAGAAAGCGAGCTACTTGCTCGGTGGCCGGAGACGAGGATTGATCCATCGCTGGATCGAATTGCAGCTCTGGCAGATATTTTAGGTTCGCCGCAACTTTCATACCCAACTATTCATATCGCAGGAACAAATGGGAAGACAACAACCACTCGGCTCATCGATTCACTCTTATTTGAACTTGGACTAAGAACTGGAAGATTTACCAGTCCGCATTTACAGAGTATTTTGGAAAGAGTTGCCATTAATGGTTCACCAATTTCCGAAGGTTTGTTTATAAAGGCCTATGAAGATATTTATCCTTACCTTGGAATGATTGATGAGAAGATGCCTCATCCAATTTCTTTCTTCGAGGCTATAACGGCGCTGTCATTTGTTGCTTTTGCCGAGTATCCGGTCGATGTAGGCATATTTGAATGCGGAATGGGTGGTGAATGGGATTCAACAAATGTGATTGAAAGCAAAGTCTCAGTAGTTACTCCTATCGGCTTTGATCACATGGAGTATTTGGGCGATACATTGGAAAAAATTGCCCAGACTAAATCCGGAATCATTAAGGAGAACACCTTTGCAGTTTTGGCAAAACAAGAGCGCGAAGCTGCTCAAGTACTAATTGATAGATGTTTGGATACAAATTCAACTCCAATTCGTGAAGGAGTTGAATATGAAGTACTGAAACGTTCAGTTGCTGTAGGTGGTCAACTGATATCAATTCGGGGAGTTTATGGAATTTACGAGGATCTCTTTCTGCCAATTCACGGTCGACACCAAGCAAGTAACGCGGCGACGGCCTTAGCGACAGTCGAAGTTTTTGTAGGCGAACATGCTTTGAATAACGAACTAGTTAGGTCGGCTTTTGCTGGCGCTACTTCTCCAGGACGTTTCGAAGTAGTTCATCGAAATCCAACAGTAATTATCGATGCAGCACACAATCCCCATGGTGCAAAGTCCTTAAAGGAGACCATTAATTCAGAATTCAATTTTGATCTTGTTATCGGACTTGTTGCAGCAATGGGTGATAAGGATATTTCTGGTTTACTAGAAGAATTAGAACCAGTAATGAGCAAGATCATTGTGACTAGAAATTCATCCAAACGCTCCGCTACTCTTGATGAGATTGATACTTTAGCAAGAAAGATTTTTGGCTCAGATCGAGTTATAGCAATTGAATCACTAGTGGAGGCAATTAATCAAGGATTAAGTTTGGCTAAAGATACAATTGCAATTCAAGATAAGAGTTGCGCACTATTAATAACTGGCTCTGTGGTAACTGCTGGCGAAGCTAGAACATTCTTAGCTAAAGAGGGTGAACCTAGATCATGAAGATGCTTTTGCGGAGTGTTCTTTCTATGGAAATTATTTTGATCGGCTTTGCGCTCCTATTGGCTAAAGACTTAGAAGATAAAAGTTCAGTTTGGGTGGGAATTGGAATCATGGTTCTCACAATTCTTGCCCTTGGCACCTTAAAGAAAAATACTGGATTGATACTTGGTTGGATTGTGCAACTCAGTTTGGTGTTTTATGGATTCTACGTATTTGCGATGTTTTTCATGGGTTTGATCTTTCTCACCCTATGGATAACGGCCATAATCGTAGGACGCAAGGGCGAGGAAATTAGGCGTGCTAACGAGGCGGAAAAGCCTGATTAAATTCCCAATAGACTTACCCCTATGTCAATCGAGCAGACCCTCGTCCTGGTGAAACCAGATGGCGTTCGGCGCGCACTTGTCGGAGAAATTATTCGACGAATCGAAGCTAAAGGTTATGAAATTAAGAACCTCAAAATGTTAAACGCAAATCTTTCTACTTTAGAGAAACATTACGGCGAACATAAAGGTAAGCCATTTTACGAACCGCTCCTGGAATTTATGCAAAGCGGTCCAATAGTTGCGCTGATAGTCGAAGGAAATAGAGTGATTGAAGGATTTAGATCTTTGGCCGGCGCGACCGATCCAACTCTCGCGGCGCCTGGAACTATCAGAGGCGATCTTGCTCGCGATCAAGGAACAAAAGTTGTGCAGAATTTGGTGCATGGTTCAGATTCTGTCGAATCTGCAAATCGAGAGATTTCAATCTTCTTCCCCGAATCACAAGGAGCAAAATAATGGCATCGATTAATGGCCGCGGAGGTTTCTTTGGTCGCGATATGGCAATCGACCTTGGAACGGCTAATACTCTGGTTTATGTCAGAGGTAAAGGAATTGTTCTAAACGAACCAAGCGTCGTTGCCGTTAATCAGGAGACAGGTGCAGTCCTTGCAGTTGGTGCTGAAGCAAAGCGAATGATCGGCAGAACTCCTGGAAGCATTGTTGCAATACGTCCACTTAAAGATGGTGTGATTGCTGATTTTGATACCACTGCTTTGATGATTAAATATTTTATTCGGCAAGTACATAAACACACCTACCTCGCCAAGCCAAGAATTGTTATCTGCGTTCCATCTGGAATTACCGGAGTAGAGCAAAGAGCGGTAAAAGATGCCGGATATGAAGCCGGAGCTCGTAAGGTTTACATAATCGAAGAACCAATGGCGGCGGCAATCGGCGCGAATCTGCCAATTCATGAACCAACTGGAAATATGGTTGTTGATATCGGTGGCGGTACAACTGAAGTTGCCGTCATTTCAATGGGCGGAATTGTTTCTGCCGGCTCAATCCGAGTTGGTGGAGATGAGCTAGATCAAGCAATTATTAACTGGATTAAGCGAGAATATTCAATGCTGCTTGGCGAGCGGACTGCAGAAGAAATCAAGATGGCTGTCGGCTCTGCTTATCCACTTCGCGATGAACCCGATGCTGAAATTCGTGGCCGAGATGTGGCTACTGGATTACCGAAGACAATTGTCATTTCAGCAGAAGAGATTAGAAAAGCTTTAGAAGAACCAGTGGCTGCGATTGTGAATGCGGTTAAGGCAACCTTAGACAAGACGCCACCAGAGTTGGCAGCAGATTTAATGGATAGAGGAATTTTCTTAACAGGTGGTGGCGCCCTATTACGTGGCCTTGATGAGCGCCTTCGTCACGAGACCAACATTCCAATTCATATTGCTGAAAGACCTCTGCTTGCAGTTGTCGAAGGTTCTGGAAAGTGCGTGGAAGAATTCGAGGCGCTAGAGAAAGTACTTATCTCCGAACCTCGTCGATAGGAAGTCATGGCTAACAAGCGCAGTGGTCGCACCAGACTTCTATTGGTCTCACTCTTGGTGACTTCGCTTTTTCTAGTTACTTTGGATCTACGAGGCGTAAGTCTCGTTACGTCGCTTCGAAACTTAACGCAAAGCGTTTTGGCGCCATTTCAAAGTTTTGGCAGCTCGGTTCTAAATCCAATCGGCGATTTCTTTGGTGGATTTTCAAATCTGCGTAATTCAAGTTCTCGTATTGAAGAACTTGAAAAAGAGAACGAAGAACTAAGAGCTAAAGCAATAATGAATGAGAATATTGCAGGGGAACTTAAACAGCTTAAAGGCGTTTTGGATTTGGCAGGTAAAGGTCGGTACAAAACCGTTAGTGCTCGCGTGATCAGCAAAGGTGGCACGGCAACTATCAGTGAATCAATTGTGATTGATCAAGGTTCAGAAGCAGGAATTACCAGAGATATGACGGTAATTGCAGAAAGTGGACTAGTCGGAGTTGTTAAATCAACTACCGCAACTACCTCAGTCGTAATGCTAATGAGCGATCCTGCTTTTCGTGTCGGAGTGAGAGTTGCTG
>CAYRXG010000030.1:0-10035 GCA_964428285.1 uncultured Clavibacter sp. | reverse complement strand
TTGGAGTTTGCCCTGCTTGGCCTGCTGACAAAAGATCAGTTACACGGATATGAACTTCGTAAACGCCTGAGATCAATATTCGGACCTTTTCGCGCCCTTTCTTTTTCTGTCATTTATCCGCAGTTACGAAGAATGACTGATGCGGGATTAATTAAGCAGGCGGAAGTTCCAAAAGGTGGAAAGTCAAAGAGAACGAGATTGGTCTATTCGATAACAAAAAGCGGAATTGAAAGATTCGACAAGTTAACTGAGAGCGTTAATTCCAGCGCCTGGGAAGATGACAACTTTGAAGTACACGTTGCATTCTTCAGTCCAACATCAAAGAAAAACCGATTGAGAATTCTTGAAGGACGGTTACGTCGACTTCAAGAGCGAGCCGACATACTCCGAGCTGACTTAGATCGCTCTGCAGTTGGTCTCGATAAGTACCTAGTCGAGTGGCGCCGCCACTCACTGGAGACAGCGGAGCGAGAGATCGCTTGGCTCGAAGAGATGATAAATACGGAAAGGAAGTCCTAGTGACTACTAAAGAAATCCGCGTAGCGATTGTCGGTGTCGGCAATTGCTCCAACTCGCTCATTCAGGGCGTCGAGTACTACAAAAATGCTCCAGAGAATGAAGAAATTCCTGGGCTAATGAATGTAGTAGTCGGCGGATACCACGTACGTGACGTCAAATTCGTTGCTGCATTTGATGTTGATGAGAAAAAAGTTGGTAAGGACATGGTCGATGCCATGTGGGCCAGCGAAAATAACACTATTAAGTTCTGTGAAGTTCCCAAGAGTGGTGTGATGGTGCAACGTGGCCCAACCCATGATGGTCTAGGACGTTACTACCGAGAAACAATTGTTGAATCCAAAGCCGAACCTGTCGACGTAGTTGCTGCGCTAAAAGCAGCTAAGGTCGATGTTGTTGTTTGCTACCTTCCAGTCGGTTCCGAAGAAGCGACTAAGTTCTATGCACAATGTGCAATTGATGCAGGATGCGCTTTCGTCAATGCGCTTCCAGTATTTATTGCCTCAACCCCTGAATGGGCTGAGAAGTTTGCTAAAGCTGGTCTACCCATTGTTGGAGATGACATCAAGTCACAAGTTGGAGCAACCATCACTCACAGAATCTTGGCAAAACTATTCCAAGATCGCGGGGTAAAAGTTGATCGTACTTATCAGTTAAATGTCGGTGGAAATATGGACTTTAAGAACATGCTTGAGCGTGATCGATTAGAGTCGAAGAAGATTTCTAAGACACAATCAGTGACTTCGCAGCTTGATTACGATCTTGGTGACGGAAATGTCCACATCGGGCCATCGGATTATGTGAAATGGTTAGATGATCGAAAGTGGGCGTTCGTTCGCTTAGAAGGACGCGCCTTTGGCGATGTTCCACTTAACATCGAATACAAATTAGAGGTATGGGATTCACCAAATTCAGCTGGTGTAATCATCGACGCAGTACGTTGCGCAAAACTTGCGTTAGATCGCAAGATTGGTGGCGCGCTGCTCTCACCTTCTAGCTATTTTATGAAATCACCACCGGAGCAATACAGCGATGAAGAAGCGCTAAATAGAACAAAGGAATTTATCGCCGCAAAACGCGAGCGCTAAATTTAAAAACCCCCTTGGCAATCGCCAAGGGGGTTTTCTATCCCTCACGGAGAGTAGAGGGTTTAGACCGTCACACTGTCTGGGGTGCGACGGAGATGCATGAAGCCAAGGATGGAGAGAATTAACATCAATACTCCTCCTGCTAATGCAGCCCACATCGCATACATTGCAATCTGACCTATCTGCCAGAATGCGAATGAATATCCGAGAAGACCTTTCAAAGTTTCTCCCATAAATAACGATTGACGTTGCCCCATGAGTCCAGCAGCTTTTGCTGCTAATTCTGCATCTCCGGGATTCGCTCTGGATTGAGCGCTTACTGCTAGCGCCTCGCCACTAACTTCGCTATAGGTCTTTCCACCTGCGATGCCCTTAACGTGGGCACCAATGTAATGATCTGCATAAGCTTTAGCTTGTTTGCCTGTTGTCAACTGCATTCCAGTAAAAGGTTCAATTGCAACTTTATCTTCTTCCGCTAGTGCTTTAAAACTATCGGAATCCGCTGCAGGAAATGAAATTTTCTGGGCAGCTAATTGGCTTGTAACTTCATCATTTGCAAAGTTGTAACCCCAATTAAGTAGTCCAGCAACAATAAATAGAAATACTGAAAGCCCAAGTCCAATTAAACTTACGATTCGGTCAATAGTTCTACGTTTCATAACTTCTCTCCTAAGTCTTCTAGTAAGTGTTTCTCACTTAAGAACCCCGACTAGGTTCCTAAGCAAAGGAAACTCTTAATTGGACCTAGAATTTTCACAAAAGTGAGTGGTAGCACCTCATAATTGATAGTGAGAGCCAGCACTTAGATATGAATCACAAAATTCTTATCGAGCGAACAATTAGAAAATTAATCAATATGTCGCGAACAGAAGCTCTGTCCGTCAGGGCCAACTTCTAAATGTCGACAAGGAACGCCAAGTTTTTCAAATGCATGATCACCAAAGTGAGACCGGTAAGCAAGGGCGATTAAAACCCTAATATTTATTTCAGGGCCAGATTTCACGCCAAGGGCCTTGGCCATCCTAGAAACTGTGTTCTCAACTACTTTCTCCGTATGAGCTGTTTCTTGAGCAATTGCCGCATTTGATAAACCATCACATAGGAGTCCTGCAACTAAATGTTCAAAGGGCGTCAAGTCTCGCGTCAATATAGTTAAACGATCCACGTGCCCTCCCATGCTCTAACTTTCTTTAATTGCAGAATCTCGAATGACTATCCACTCTCGCCGATAGGATGCGCGGGTGGAATTAATCCTTCGCGAAACCGATGGCCCAATACTAACCCTTACTTTCAATCGCCCCGAGAAACAGAATGCCCTAACGCGAGATATGTACCAGTCGCTTGCGAATGCCATAAATGATGCGCAAGGAGATTTTGGAATTCGGGCAGTAATTCTCACTTCATCCTCAGCTAACTTCACAGCTGGAAATGATCTTTTCGATTTCCTCAATGCACCACCATTAGAACCCGGTTCTCCGGTGATGAATTTCCTTGAAGCTATTCATAATTTTTCTAAGCCATTACTAGCGGCAATTACCGGAAATGCCATAGGAATCGGCACCACAATGCTTTTTCATTGCGATTTAGTTGTTGCAGATAATTCCGCGAAATTCTCCATGCCTTTTGTAAATCTTGGATTAGTTCCAGAAGCAGGCTCGTCACTATTATTTCCAAGACTCGTTGGGCATCAAATTTCAAGTAAGGTTTTCTTAACAGGTGAGTCATTCAATGCGACCGAAGCTAAAGATTTTGGGTTAATTGCCGAAATTTCCGATAAACCTCAAGAAGCAATTTTGGATTACGCAAAGCAAATTGCAACACAACCGCCAAATGCAGTCATTCAAACGAAGGCCTTGTTAAAGAGCGAACTCCATGAGAAAGTCTCTGCGGTGATGAAAGCTGAAGGAGAACTATTTCAAATGGCACTACAGTCTGATGAAGCAAGAGAAGCTTTTATGAATTTCATGTCGAAACGGAGCAAATAATGTCTCTAAAAGATAAGCGAATCTTTATAACAGGCGGTTCGCGTGGAATTGGTCTTGCTATTGCTATACGTGCAGCTCATGATGGAGCAAAAGTTGCAATTGCGGCAAAAACTTCCGATCCACATCCCAAGCTTCCGGGAACCATATTTACTGCAGCAGAAGATATAAAAAAAGCTGGAGGTGAAGCTCTGCCAATTCAATGCGATATTCGTGATGAGGATCAAATAGCGGCGGCCATTGATAAAACTGTTTCCACTTTTGGCGGTCTTGACATTCTTATAAACAATGCAAGTGCCATTAACTTGACGCCAACACTTGCAACTCCAGCCAAGAGATTTGATTTAATGTTTGATGTAAATGTGCGTGGAACTTTCTTGACTTCCCAGGCGGCAATTCCTCACTTGAAAGAGTCAGCGAAGGCTGGAAGAAATCCGCACATCCTTACGCTCTCACCACCGCTATCAATGAAGGCCAAATGGTTTAAGAATCACGTCGCCTACACCATGGCGAAATACGGAATGAGTATGTGTGTCCTAGGTATGTCAGAAGAGTTTCGAAGAGACGAAGTTGCAGTCAATGCACTCTGGCCAAGGACTGCGATTGACACAGCTGCTCTTCAAATGATTCCAGGAATTGATACTGCTGCCTGCAGAAAGCCAGAAATTCTGGCTGACGCAGCTTATGAAATCTTGAATCGACCTAGCAAAGATTGCACCGGCAATTTCTTCGTCGATGATGAAGTTTTGGCATCCATTGGCGTCACTGATTTAGACAAGTACGCAGTTGTTCCCGGAACTACCGATTTTCTTCTAGATTTCTTCTTGGATTAATCTTTTAAGTGCAATTCCGCATGTTGGTGTTCAGTCTCCTGAACGCCTGATGGGTATCTTGCTTCGAATTTTCCGAGCTTCCAGATTGCGACTGAAACTACCCAGGCCAGAACAAAGCTGATAACGATAAAGAAGCCGATTCCGCCTAGATCAATTGCAGCAATTTTGTCGAAGATGGGAAGGTTTTCGATATTAGTTTTTGCAGCTAAGACATTGATTAATTGAATAGTTCCAATAACCAGGGCAACGAATATTGAGATGGAAGTTGTCGTTAAGTTGTAATAAATTTTACGAAGCGGGGAAGTAAAGGCCCAGCCATAAGCTTTAGTCATAAATATGCCATCTAATGCATCCATTAATGACATTCCTGCTGCAAAAATGAAAGGCAGAGCGATAATTGCTAAAGGTGGAAGAACTCCGCCAACAGTTCCAATTGCGGCGGTTGCAGATAAACCTAGGATGGCTACTTCGGTGGCTGTATCAAATCCGAGTCCAAAAAGTACTCCCACTGGATAAATCTGACGTGAGTTATCAAAACCCTTCTTAAATTTTCCTCGGAATATTCGGCGCATTAGCCCACGATCATTTAAGAGATCCTCAAGATGATCATGCGAAAATTTTCCAGTTTTAGCCTTACGCCAAACTTGAACTATTCCAATCAAAATTATCAAATTGAGAATGCCAATCAAGTAAAGGAAAAAGCCGGAAACTGAAGTTCCAATTAGTCCGCCGGTATCCGCAAAACTTTCTTGAAAGGAAACTGCTTTCTGGGCGGCAAATGCAACTCCGACTGAAAGTGCTAAAACGATTGTGGAATGACCGAGGGAGAAGAAAAGACCAACTGCAAGTGGATTACGTTTCTTTGCCAACATTAAGCGCGTCGTGTCATCAATAGCGGCGATGTGATCGGCATCAAAAGCATGTCGCAGACCAAATGAATAGGCAAGTGCTCCAGCTCCTGCGTAGACAAGTACTCCTTTTGAATCTGTTAAAGCGTGATATTCCGGATTGGAGTTGTAGTAGAAGAAGAGGCCCCAGCCGATTACATGGAGGAGAACTACTGTTGTAATGATTCCAATCAAGGTAGGAATCTCGCTACGCTCGAAACGTAAGTGCTGACGTAGAGATTTTCTCTCTAAAGTTGTCATTTAGATATATTAATGCAAATCATTTGCATCTGCAAAGATAGTGCGAAAACTGGAGCTCTTTTAAGCCTAGATTTGCGACGTGATAGAGCCAGGAAAACGAGTACGTACGTGGAGTTCACTTTGGACCGTCTATCTGGTGTGGGGTTCCACTTATTTTGCTATCGCCAAAACCGTAGAAACGATGCCGCCATTACTATCCATGGGCGTTCGATTTATTGCTGCTGCAATATTGCTCGCGACTTTTATATCTTTTAGAAAAGGCATCGCAGAGTTCAAAATACCGAAGAAGGAAATTCTTGCCGCGAGTTTATTAGGGGTACTTACTTTGGCAGCCGGAATAGGAACTGTTGCGATTGCTGAAGAACATATTCCAACCGGAGTTGCATCACTGATAATTGCGGCACTTCCACTTTGGATCGCGTTTTTTAGGACTATTGCCCGTGAGCGAATTTCCAAATTTACTTGGCTTGGCACATTAGTAGGTTTTGTGGGTGTCGTTGTATTACTTCAACCGGGAAGTATCGAACCTATTCGGGATGCATCATCTTCGGAAGTTACTTTCTACATGTTTCTCGTTTTGATTGGAAATATCTCTTTCGCACTTGGAACTTATATCTCTCCTCGTTTTTCCTTGCCCAGAAATTTACTTTTGTTCACCACAATAGAGATGGCTGCAGCTGGAATTTTTATGCTTATTGCCGCATTTCTTAGAGGCGAGGATTTTTCAAAACTTAGTCAGGCATCAATTTCCTCATGGTTCTGGTTTGCATATCTAGTAATTGTTGGTTCAATTTTTGCCTACACCGCCTATCTCTGGCTTGTAGTTAATGCTCCAGTATCGCTAATTGCCACATATGCATATGTGAACCCAGTGATTGCAATCCTTCTTGGGATACTGTTTTTGGATGAAGTCATAACCAGTAGCTATGCAATCGGTGGCCTTATTATTCTTCTCGGAGTTTTAACAGTAGTAACCAGCGAAAGTAGGACCAAGGAGCCAAAGTGATAGAGATTATTGTCGGTATTTTGGTAGTCACATTTGTTCTCGAATCAGTTCTAGATGAACTAAATCAACGCAGTTCGACGCAGACCCCTGATCCTTTGGTCGCAGATCTTTACGACCGAAAGGGCAAAGCCAAATCACTCGCTTATGGGGGAGAGAAATTACGATTAGGGCTCATTTCGGGCTTCATATCAACTTCTTTAATGATTCTGGCATTAACTCAAGGTTGGTTTGCCTCGCTTGATGAGTTTTGGCGAGAGAGAATTGATTCCACTCTCTTGATCTCCCTAATCTTTATTGGCTCGCTCTCTCTAATCTCCTCTTTAATCTCACTGCCATTTGGCCTTTACTCAACATTTGCAATTGAAGCAAAATACGGATTTAACAAGACTACTTGGAAGACTTTTTTTGCTGATGGCGCAAAGGGAATCCTGCTTTCAACTTTAATCGGTGGCCCCATATTGGCAGCAGTTATCTGGCTATATCAGGAATTTTCTGGAAATTTCTGGCTCTTTGCGTGGCTGCTCGTTAGTTCAGTGTCAGTCTTTATGTTTATGTTTGGAACTAAATTAATTCTTCCACTCTTTAATAAACTAACCCCCTTAAGCGAAGGTTCATTAAAACGGGAGATTGCGAAGTACTGCGAATCCCAAGGATATTCACTAAAGAATTTATTTGTGATGGATGGTTCGCGTCGATCAACAAAAGCAAATGCCTTTTTCAGCGGAATGGGCAAGAGTAAAACCATCGTCTTATTTGACACGTTAATTGAAAAATTGTCTGAGAAAGAGATTGTTGCAGTACTTGCGCACGAAATAGGACACTATAAATTACGTCATACAGCAGCTATGTTTATCGCTTCAAACTTACAGACACTTGCAATTTTTGCCCTTCTTGGCTGGTCGCTTCAATATGAGGATTTATCTAAAGTTTTGGGCGCGAGCACCCCTAGTTTCCACCTATCAGCTTTAACCTTTTTCATTCTCTTGACACCACTTCAAATACTTTTGGGTCTGATTAATAATTCGATTTCACGGCGAAACGAGTTATCCGCAGATACCTTTGCAGCAAAAACTTATCAACGCGCTCCCATGAGAAGTGCGCTTTCAAAAATTTCGACAGATAGCCTTGCAAACCTATCGCCGCATCCACTCTACGTTGCGTTCAACTACACACACCCAGCGCTTGTGACCCGACTTAAAAATGTCGGGAGTTAAACACTAGATATCGAAATAGAGTTCAAATTCAGCAGGATGTGGTCGCAATCTGACGTAATCAATTTCGGATTGACGTTTCCAGTTGATCCAAGTCTTGATTAAGTCCTCTGTGAAGACACCACCTTTGGTTAGAAACTCGTGGTCTGCTTCAAGGCTATCGATGACGGCATCAAGCGAACCTGGCACTTGAGGTATCGCTCTAGCTTCTTCGCCATGCAACTCGTAGAGATCTTTATCAACAGGAGCTGGTGGCTCAATCTTATTTTGGATTCCATCTAAGCCAGCCATCAAGATTGCAGAGAATGCTAGATAAGGGTTAGAAGATGGATCTGGGCATCGGAACTCGATTCGTTTTGCTTTCGGACTAGTACCGGTAATTGGGATTCGAATACATGCAGATCGATTACGGGCCGAATAAACGAGATTAACAGGTGCTTCATAACCTGGGACTAATCGCTTATATGAATTGACTGTTGGATTAGTGAAGGCAAGCAAGGATGGAGCATGTTTCAAAATTCCGCCGATATACCAACGTGCAATGTCGGAGAGATTGGCATATCCGTCGCCCCAGAAGAGAGACTTTCCATCTTTCCAAAGCGATTGATGGCAATGCATTCCAGAACCATTGTCACCAAAGAGCGGCTTCGGCATAAATGTAACTGTCTTGCCCGCTTCCCAAGCTGTATTTCTAACTACATATTTAAATTTCATTAGATCATCACCGGCATGGAGAATGTCGTTGAAGCGATAGTTGATTTCCATCTGTCCAGCAGTTCCGACCTCGTGGTGAGCTCTCTCAACAGAAAGTCCAACTTTTTCCAGATTCATAACCATCTGATCTCTTAGATCAGCAAATTGATCGGTCGGGGAAACTGGGAAATATCCGCCTTTAATTCGGGTGCGATAACCACGGTTTGGAGTACCATCGGCATCGGCCACGATTCCGGTATTCCATGCTCCTTCATAAGAATCAATTTCGTAATATCCGGTATTCATTCCAGTCAAATAACGAACCCGATCAAAAACATAGAACTCAGCTTCGGGTGCAAAATATGCAGTGTCAGCGATGCCAGTTGAACGCATGTACTCAACAGCTTTATTTACTACTTGTCTTGGATCGCGAGAGTAAGGCGAGTTGTCATCAGGATTGACCACAGAGAAATTCACTACAAGAGTCTTCTCTTTACGGAATGGATCCACGTAAGCAGTTTCTGCCGCCGGAAGTAATTTCATATCCGATTCATGAATTGACTGAAATCCGCGAATCGAAGAGCCGTCAAACATCAGGCCATCTTTAAAGACATCTTCAGTGAATTGATGAGCAGGGATGTTGAAGTGATGTTGAATTCCTGGCAAATCGATAAATCTCACATCGACTAGCGAGATATTTTCTTTCTTTATAAAACTTAAAAGCTCTGAAGCTGACTTAAACACGGTTATCCCTTCGCTCGACCTATCCGAATGCTAGGTCTCGTCGATGAAATTTTGATGACCGAATTGTTACAGTCTTGTTTCTAGAGATACCGTTGCCTGATGACAGTTCCTAAAGAGCGCGCTGGGGCGATCCGTCGAATCGGCGCCCTATCAATTGATTGGGCTATCGCCTCTTTTACAACAGCGCTTTTCTATCCCTTGCAGGCCAGTTCATTGGAGCCCACCCTGGTTCGACTAGCAATTTTTGTACTAGAAGTTGGAATTCTTACTAGTTTCGGTGGAGCGTCTATCGGGAAGCGAATCTTAGGAATTAGAGTTGTGACTTTCCCAGATTATTTCTACATTCGGCCAAAGGCCGCTTTTTTGCGCGTTTTTCTAGTAGCTCTAGTTCTGCCTGCGCTATTTACTGACAGCGAAGGTAGAGGCTTTCACGAGCGAATTAGTAAGACAACCGTGATTCGCGTAAAACCTTAACGTGGTTTTGGCATCCTTAAATTCTTAGGCATTGGACCTTTAGGAATCGGAATATTCATTCCGCCTATCGAACGTAAACGTGCTCTAAGTTCTCGAAGTTGAACATTTGAAAGTTTCTTTGGAAACTTACGCATTCGCTTCTGTAATTTTCTAATTGAAACTTGATCACTTTGAATTCCCACAATTAATTCATAAACCGGAACTCCAGGCGCGAATCTTTCCATCTTACGCTTCTCATCCAATAGGAGAGGGCGAACTGCTGCACCACCTTCGCCAACCAAAACTATTCCTGCTTTACCAACAGCGCGATGCACCATATCTTGATTCTTATTTACATTGA